>JBKKAU010000772.1:0-6027 GCA_046714475.1 Thermoanaerobaculia bacterium | reverse complement strand
CGCCAGAAGGACGTCGACCCCGGTCCTCCAGGCCTTGAGCTCGTAACTGGCGAAGCCCACGGCCAGGTCCTGGCGCCCGTCGCCGTCGAAGTCCGCCGCGGCGACGCCGCGGAAGGTGGCGTCCGGCCGCAGGAAGGCGATGGCGGCCTCCTTCCAGCCGCCCCCCTCTTGACCGAGGTGGAGCAGGCTCTGATTGCCCTGCGACCCGGAGGCGGCCAGGAAGTCGAGCCGCCGGTCGCCGTTGAAGTCGCCGACCGCCAGCGCGTCGCCGAAGGAGACGCCGCCCGGCGCCTGCTTGCGCCAGGTGCCGTTCCCCTGGTTGAGGAAGAGGACCGCGCCCCGCGAGCCGCGGCGGTAGGTGTTGTCGCCGCCGCCGCGCGGCGGGCTGAAGGTCGGCCCCTCGCCCAGGGCGAGGAGGTCCGGCCGGCCGTCGCCGTTCCAGTCCGCCACCTCGAGGGCGCGCGACGTGAAGACCGCCTCGCCGCCCTCTCCCGGCACGGCGAAGTCGATCCCCTCGCTCCAGGGCGTGAACCCGCCCTTGCCGTCCCCCACCAGCACGACGATGCCGCGCAGATGGCTGGCGAAGGCCAGGTCCGTCACGCCGTCGCCGTTCCAGTCCGCGGCCGCGGCGTCGCCGTAGTCGAGCGGCAGCGAAGGCATGCGGATCTCCGACCAGCGCCGCCAGCCGCCCTTGCCGTCGTTCAAGAAGACCGCCGGCGCGCTGCCGCCCTTGCGCGGCGGCCCGTGGACGATGTCGAGCCGCTTGTCGCCGTCGACGTCGGCGATGTCGAAGCCCTGCCGCCACTGGCCCCGGGTCGGCAGGCCTTTGTCCCAGGGGGTGAAGCGCAGGCGGTCGACCTGGCCCACGTCCGCCTTGTACGAAGCCGCGATCTGCTCCGGCGTGAGCTCGGCGGCGGATGCTATCGCCGCCTGCATCGCCGGCGGCACCGCGTCGACGGCGCCGTAGACCTTGACGAAGAAGGAGCTGTCGGTCTCCCGCAGCAGCTCGAACGGCGCCGTGTACCAGAACTTGACCCGCGTGTTGTCGAACATGCGGGCGTATGTGCCCTCGATCTTGGCGACCTCGTGCTCGAAGTACCTGCGCCCCTGGTCGTCCGTCAGCCATTTCCCGTCGGCGGGCGTGGTGGGGAAGTCGAAGCCTTTCGGATAGGTCCTCTCCGGCTGCGCGCCAGTTTCAGCGGCGGCGGCCGCCGCCGCCGGCTGCGCCGGGGCCTGCGTCGTATTCGCCTGGCCCTGCGGCGGCTCCGCGGCCGTCACGGCGCCGCCGGAAGTGGTGGCCGTCGGGGCGCAGCCGGACTGCGCGAGCCCCAGCAAAGCGATCAGGCAGAGCGCCGGCGAGAGCCGCCGGGCGCGGTCGGAACGGTCCAGCATGGAAAGGACTCCTCTTTTCACTCTCATCTCGATCATGACGGAATGGGGTTTTAGATTTCGTCGACGAAGGTCGGCTTGAGGCTGCGGAACAGCGAAAAGCCCGCGAATAGTAGCACAGCGGCGGCCAGAGCCAGGGCGCCGGTCCCCGGCACCGCCGCCACCTCTCCGGCGAGGAACGCTTGGCGGTAGAGGCCGACCAGGGCGGTCAACGGATTGAGCTCGATCCAGCTCCGCAGGCGCTCGGGCACCAGCGTCAGCGGGTAGACGATCGGGGTGAGGTAGAACCAGCCCGTGAAAAGCATGCCGAGGATCTGCGCGGTGTCCCTGAAGAAGACGTGGACCGCGCCCAGGAGCAGCCCCAGCCCCAGGGTGACCGCGAGCTGCAGCGGCAGGGCGAGCGCCAGCAGCGGCAGGCCGCCCCAGGACAGCTCGCCGACCGCCGCCAGGACCCCCAGGAAGATGACGGCGGCGATCGCCTCGTGCAGCAGGGCGGCCAGCACCACCGCCAGCACCAGCACCTCCGCCGGGAAACGCAGCTTCTTGACCAGGCTGGCGTTGTCGGTGATGGCCGTCGAGGCGCGCAGCACCCCCTCGTGGAGCGCCATCCAGGGGAGCAGGCCGCAGAAGAGGAAGACGGCGAAATGCCCCGTGCGCGTGCCCACGGGCGTGATCCTCATCACCGTCGAGAAGACGAAGGTGAAGAGCAGCAGCATCCAGAGCGGCTGCATGAACGACCAGACGAACCCCAGGGCCGAGCCGGCGTAGCGGCCCTGGAAGTCGCGCTTGACGAGCTCCTTGAGCAGGAACAGGTGATGTCGCATGGCCATTGGCCTCGCCGGCCGGCCTCCCCCCTCTCCCTCGACGGGAATAAATCCGTTGACAGCCGTTCCGACGGGGCGTAGTATCAGCCCCAGACGCTTTCGCTATGCCATTGTGACATAGCCGGCTCTTCAGTCAAGGGCACGATGCATCATGAACGCACCTGAGAAGATCCGCCAGGTCCAGCTGGTCGGCCGCAAGATCCGGGAGCTCCGCAAGGAGCGCAAGCTGACGCAGGTCGAGCTTTCGTCCCGCCTCGGCATCCAGCAATCGGACCTCTCGCGCATGGAGCAGGGGGAGTACCGGGTCAGCCTGGACACCCTGTTCCGCATCCTCGCCGAGTTCGAGATGAGCATCGGCGAGTTCTTCGAGGAGGTCGCCGAGGAGTCCATCACCCCGCGCGACGTCCAACTCGTCCAGGACTTCCGCAACCTGTCCGCCGACGCGCAACGCGAGGTCGAGGACTTCATCGCCTTCAAGCAGGCCCAGAACAGACGCGGCGAGAACGACTAGCTCCCCGGGGACGGGGAGAGGAGAGCAGCATGACCTGCATCGAAGAGGTGGGCAAGGAGTTCGAGGACCTGAAGCAGCGCGGGCATCTGGCCGTCGAGGCCGGGCGTCTCGAGGAGGCGGCCGATCTCCTGGCGCGGGCGTTCGTGCTGGCCCAGGCGATGGGCGACCCCAAGGTGGTCGACCTCGCGATCTGCAACCGGGCGGCGGTGGAGATCGTCCTGGGGCGCGGCGAGGCGCAACTCCCCCGGCTGCGGGAGATCCTGGTCCAGAACGGCGACCCGGTGAACTGCCGTCTCGCGGCGTACAACATCGCCCGGCACTACGAGCTGACCAAGAACTACAAGAAGGCGCTGTTCTACGCCCGCATCGCCCGCGAGCGCGCCGAGCAGCAGGGCCGCAGCGACTGGATCGCCTCCAGCCACAACCTCATCGGCAACATCTTCCTCGCCGAGAGCTTCCTCGATCAGGCCTGCGCCGAGTTCGAGAAGGCGCTCGCCCTGATGCCGCCGGAGCCCACCGTCTGGCGCGCCCGCATCGTCGACAACCTGGGCTACTGCCGGATCCTGCAGCAGCGCTACCCCGAGGGCTACGCCCTGCTCTACGAAAGCCTCGCGGTGCTGCGCCGGCGCGGCGCCGGCCGCTACCAGATCTCGATCCGGCTCGACCTCTGCTTCGCCCACCTGGAGACCGGCCGCTACGCGCAGGCGCGCCGGCACGGCGCGGTCGCCCTGCGGCTGGCCGAAGAGGTCGGCGAGACCGATTCGATCAAGAACGCCCTCTACCTGCTGGGCGAGGCGGCGAACCTGAGCGGCGACACCGAGACCGCCCGCGCCTACTTCTCGCGCCTCCAGCAGGGCTACTTCCCGGAAGCCGGCTACCTGCCCGGCTTCCTGCTCGCCGTAGACGTCCGCAAGCTCGTCAACCTGCACGCTTGAGAGCCGAACCATGAGACCCGATCGTTTCCTCCGTCTCTTTGCGCTGACCTTCGGGCTGAGCTGCCTGGCCTTGCCGGCCGCCGCCGCCTCCAGGGAGGCCGCGCTCGGCGCCCGCGGCGAGCTGTACATGGTGCGGACCGGCACCTACGGCCAGCTCTTCCCTCAAGGCAGGGCCCATGCCCGCAACATCCCCGTGCTCGCCCTGGACGTGACCCAGCCCGACGGCGAGACCACGCGCCACCTCGTCCCCGAGACCGGGACCGAGGCGCTGGAGAACAACCCCTCGCTGATCTACGAGGAAGACTCGGACACCGTCTTCCTGCTCTGGGAGAGCCGCTTCAACTATCACCCGATCCTGATGCTCGCCGGCTTCGACGGCGACGACTGGTCGGAGGCGATCGACATCCTCGGCAACCCTTTCGCCGACAAGTCGGCCTCCTCTCTCGCGGTCACCCGCGACACCTATGAGGTCAAGGACGCCGATGGCACGCCGGTGGTCAAGAACCGCACCGTCCTCCACCTCCTCTGGGAGGAGACCAACGGCACCGGGCTCAACGAGACGTTCTACACCCCGTTCATCCTCGAGAACGGCGCCTTCCTCGGCCGCAGCCCGATCTTCAAGCTGAACGACTTCGACCGCAACCCCGAAGCGGCGACCAGCTTCGAGGTGCCGGTCGAGCTCGTCCGCCGGCCGAAGATCCAGCCCGGCCGCGGCGGCCGTACGGTCGTGGCGGTCTTCGCCTCGTCGACGACGCGCCGCCTGACCGCGCTCGAGATCGACGTCCTGCCGGCGCAGATCACCCAGCTCGCCGACGGCGCCCGCGCCTACATCATCGACCTCGGGGCACGCCACAACGGCAACATGCGCTCCATCGCCGACGACGCCCGCGCCTACATCATCGACCTCGGCGTCGCCTTCCAGCCCGAGGTGGCGCGTTCGATCGGCGACAACCTCCACGCCTACATCCTGTCGCAGCCCCCCGGCGCCATCCGGTCGCTCGCCGACCGGGCCCGCGCCTACATCATCGACCTTGGCGCCCGGCTCACCGGCCACGGCCTGCGCAACGCCACCGGCTCCGCCGGGACGGCGCCGGAGACCTTCGACGTCCGGCCGGCGGCGCAGGAGAGCGGCGCCGCCACCGGACTGGCCCACCTGATCCAGTTCCGGACCGCCTCCAGCCGCCTGGTCCCCCGGGTCGGCACCGGCCTCGACTTCCACCTCTTCGTCTCGGAGAGCGGCCAGGAGGTGCTGATCGCCGCGGCCGATGCGGAGCGCGTGCAGTACCGCAAGAGCAACGCGACCGGCTGGCGGGAGCTCCAGGAGATCCGCCTGAAGGACGGAATGGACCTCAAGCGTGCCCTGGAGATCCTGGAGCGGCAGGTCCGGAACCGCTGAGGCCCGCTCCTCTCCAAGATGGATTCGAAAAGGGCGCCCGGAAGGGCGCCCTTGGTGCTTCAGGCGGATCCGCGCCGTCGTCAACAGATCTGGCTCAGATCTGGAGACGATGGCTCAGATGGACAGACGACGGCTCGTGGTAAAGATATCTGGCTCAGATGAAGAGAAAACGGCTCAGATCAACAGACAATGACCTGTCGTAAACAGATCTGAGCCGTGGTAAAGATATCTGGCTCGGATCAAGAGAAAACGGCTCAGATGAACAGACAACGACCCGTCGTAAACAGATCTGGCTCAGATCCGGAGACGATGGGTCATCGTAAGGTTATCTGAGGCGTCGTCCGTTTACGCCGACGCCCTTACGCTCAGCTCCTCGGCCGTTACCCGGGCAGGCAGGACCTCGCCGCCTGTCTCCCGGAGCGCCGCGGCGATGGCGTCCTTCTTCTCCCGCGGGCAGAGCAGGGCGATACTGCCGCCGCCGCCGGCGCCGCAGGCCTTGCCTCCCCAGGCGCCGAGCGAGCGGGCGCGCTCGAGCAGCGTTTCGAGCACCGGCGTCGAGACTCCCGGCGCGAGCTGGCGGCGGTAGCCCCACTCCCGGCCCATCAGCTCCCCCACCCGCGCGAAGTCGCCCGCTTCCAGGGCGGCGGGGACCTCCGCCGCGACCTCGGCGATGCCGGAGAGCAGGCCGGTGACCTCCGGCTCACCGTCGAGGCGGCGCCGCACGACCTGCCAGTTCTGGCCGGCCGAGAAGTGGCTCTGGCCCGAGTAGACGACCAGCAGGTGGTCCCCCAGCGCCTCCAGGTCGACGCGCAACCGCCGCACCACTTCCCCACCGGGCCGGGCCAGGATCTCAAGCGCGCCGCCGAGGAGCGCCGGATAGTGGTCCTGGAGCCCGGTCGGCAGGCTCATGAGCCGCGCTTCGAGGTCGCGCGCCAGGTGCGCCCGCTGCCGGGGCTGCGAGCGCGGCAGGCC
>JBKKAU010000771.1:0-5141 GCA_046714475.1 Thermoanaerobaculia bacterium | reverse complement strand
ATCCTCCGCTGGATCGTGGGTAAGTATGGGGCTATCCGTTGTGGGAGGGGGCTAGAGCGGCGGCGGGACGGCTCTCGCCCGGATCACGGTCCCGCTACTGCGCCGCCGCCGGCTGCAGCCCCGTGTTCAGCGGCATATGGCAGTTGTTGCAGGGCGATGCCTGGACGGCGGTTGCCGACGGGCTCCCTGCCGCGCGCAGGCCGCGCCAGTCCTGGGTGCCGTGATGGAACCGCTCAGCCGTGGGGGCGTTCGACGAGGTCGATGAGCAGTTGGACGGCACATTGAAAGTCCCGGGCGGAATGGATGTCCCCGGCTGCCAGCTGTAGTAGTCCGCCAACGCCAGCCCGGTGCCCTCGTCGGCGGGCGAGTTGGTCTCCATGAAGACGATGGGCCGGCCCTGCGGGGTGTACCAGGTCCAGAAGACCCTGGGCGGGACCATCGAGCAGTTCAGGATCATCGCCGTCTCATTCGGGCTGAGCTGCGGGTTGTTCTCGAGCACGCCCATGCAGGAGCACTGGTCGGTGGACGGCCAGTTGGGCACCGGTACGCCCGGCAGGTCCGCCGAGCAGGTGTCGCCGCCGCTTCGCTGACGGTAGATGTCGTAGCCGGTGCCCTGGATGAGCAACGCGTCCTCGGAGAAGTTCTGGCTGCTCGGCGGCTGGAACATCCGGGTGCGCTGCGACTGGACGGACCACTGGTACAGCACCTCCGTCGGGAACGGGTCGTACTCGAAGTTGACAGGGGTCATGAAGGTCGTCATGCCGAGCTGTTGCGGCCATTGCGGCAGGGGGTGCTGCTGGCAGGCGGCGAGGCTGAGCCCTGGGATCAGGGCCTCGGCGCGACCGCGGCTCCCGGCCGGCTGGTCGGCGCGGGCGAGGAGCGCCTGGATGTCGGGCATCGCGCCCTGTTTCGCGCCCGGGAAAGGTTTGGCGCCCGAGCACATCTGCACCAGCGCCGGCAACCCGGTGCTTTCGAGCGCTGCGAAACTCGGGAAGTAGGTCATCGAGAAGGAGCCGATGACGGCCGGAGCGGCGGACGGAGACGCGAACATCGTCCGCCAGGGGAGCCGGTCCTGATCGGTGTACCAGAACCAGGTCGTGGCAGGATCCTGGGGAGTCCAGCCCGTCGCCTTCGTCTTCCACCACTGCACCCCCTGCTGCTGGAGCGGGGCCTCTCCGGCGCAGACCGCGTCCGATCCCAGCCAATCCTGGGCGGGTGGCTTCCAACCCGTGGCCCCGAGGTCGTAGCAGCCGGTCGGGGTCTCGGCCGAGCCGTACAGAAGGTAGGTCGTCGAGTCGGTCACGAGCAGGTCGGCGCTGCCGTTCTCGAGACCGTGGAGCGTGGCGCGGAACGCCGGCACCGAGGCGTCGTAGACCATCTGGCCGACCACGAGCTGCTGCTTGGTGAAGCCTTCGAGCAGCCCGACCGCGCCCCACTTCGCGGGCAGCGTCGGATGGGTCGTCGGATCGCAGGCGGTGAGCTCCGGCAGCGTCAGCCCCTGCGCCACCTCGACCTTGGCGGCGGCGGGGGTTGCCGCCGGCTCTGCCGGCCGGGCGGCCTCCTCCGCCTCGGGAGCGCACGCCGTCAACGTCATTCCGACGACGGCGATCCACAGCCGGAAGCCTCTTCCGTTCGAGCGGACTTCATTGGGCATTGTCATCGTCTCCTCTGGTCTTGCCGGCGGCTCCAGCGCCCGCGCCGGCTCGCTTCGCGATCCACTTCTGAGGCGGCAGGGTGCCGCCGAGCTCCGAGATGAACAGGTCGCCGGTGCTCTGATCGACCGCTACGGCATGGAGGAGTGAGGTCTCGCTGGTGGGCGGCAGCTCGATCTGCCAGCTCGTCCGCGGCACGCAGGCCCCGATCTCTCGCGGCCGCCGGCAGTCCATGGGAGCTTCGAAAACATAAACCGTGCCCTTGCCGCCGCCCGTGGTGGGGCTGGTGGTCACGAAGAGCGAGGCTCGCGGCCCCGCGGGAGCGCTCTGCGTCCCGCCCAGGGCGAGGCCGTAGACGCCGTACTCGCCGAAGCAGGCCCACTGGCCGAGAAAGGCCCCGTCCGGGCCGAGCACTTGCACGCGGTGGTTCAGGGCGTCGGCGATCCAGGAGCGGTCGCAATCGTCGACCACCACGGCATGCGGCAGATCGAACTCGCCCGGCCCGCTCCCTGACCCTCCGCCGGGAGCGCTCCAGCTCTGGAGCGTCTGGCCGGCCGGCGTGAGCTTCACCACACGGTTGTTGAGGCCGTTCAGGTCTCCATCCGTCACCAGCAGGCGGCCTGCCGAGTCCCAGGCGACGTCGGTCACCATGTCGAACTGGATGGGGTTGAGGCCAGTGCCTTCGCTGTTCTCGCCGCAGGCGCCGATCGTTCCGAGGAGCTCGCCGTTCAACGTGAAGTGCTTCAGGCAGTGCCCGTAGACCTGGCCGGCGAGGAGAGGCGGCGCCATGTCGGTGATCCAGATGGACTTCGTGCCGTCGCTCGCGACGTGGAGATCGATCGAGTGCGGGTCGCCGAGCTCCTGCGTCTCCCAGGCGCTCACCAGCTCTCCTTCCGAGGTCCAGACCGTGACCGGCGGTTGAGAGCGCTGCAGCACGTAGACCTGATGGGTCTCCTGGTCCACGGTCATCCAGCTCACCTCTCCGAAGGTGATGGGCGATGGCTTGGGAAAGCCGGTATCCAGCACGTAGTGGGGAGCGCCGGGAGAGAGCGCCGGCGCGGAGCCGCCGAAGCCTGAGCAGGAGACCGAGCCCAGCCACGCCAATGCCGCGAGGGCCAGCCATGGCGTCCGTACCGGGCCCCGGAAGGGAGGTTTTGCTGGGTGCACCGAAGCCTCCATCGTTCATGCCGGGCGAGCCGGCTCTGTTCGGGGCCGGCGCGCCTTCTCCGCGAGATCCTTTATCATGGACAGCGGACCGAACTCTGCTGCAACGATTCGCATTGGTCAAATAGTCATTGCTCTATGGCGTCACCGCGTGCCGCACCCGGTGCTCGGGTTTTCGTAACGGCGGCTCCCCCGAATGCAAGGTGAGCCGCCGACGACGTTCCGGAGGTTACTGGAACGAGATCATCACCCGCCGGGCACCGCACCCCTTGCGGTCCGCCCGGCCGGCGACCACCCGGTTGAGGCCGAGATAGAGGGCACGGCGTTCCGCCGTGGCCACTGTGGCATCGGGGATGGCGAACAGCTTCTTGGTCGTGGGGGTCTGGGCGAAGCCGTGGGGCTGGCCCCAACTCACGTATTGGTTCCTGACCGCGAGTTTGAGCGAGCTGTCGGTGAGCGAAACGTCCTGCTGGACGAAAGGGTTGTCGATCACCGTCGGACTGTTGCCGGCGTTGGCGAGGTAGAGCCTCTCGTCGATGACGTACACCTCGGCGTTGTTCGGTGTCGAGCCGGCGTCTCCGGCATGGCCGTCGTTGGTCGGTGAGTCGCCGAGGTTGATCGTCCACTGCGAGGGTAGCCCCTCGTACTCCACGACCACATTGGCCTGACGGCACGTGCTCGGGATGGCGATCCTGACCAGCGCCTCTTTCCATCCCGCCGAGGCAGGGCACGTCGAGATGGCGGGGGAGGGCGCCAGGGCCGCGCAGCTCTGAACGGTGATCCCCGCCAGGCTGTTGGTGACTCCACTCGCACAGCTCTTGAGGTCCAGCACGAACAGACCCGTGGGGCACTGGGCCTGTGCTCCTGCCGTCGAGGCGGCAGCCAGGCATAGTCCCAGGATCACTGTGTGCAACGGTCTACGAGGCATTCTGACGGTCATGGTATTTCTCCCTTTAGGGTTGATGGCTTCGGATTGAAGCCGTTCCCCTGAAGGGCAAGCGGGGTGCCACGCCCCGGAGCGGTGCGCCAGAAACCTGCAACTTAAAAGATCTCATGAGCTTGCGAGATATTTCGCAATGCGGAGTGGAGATGGTCATGCCGTCTTTTCAGGGTGCGTTCACCATAGTTATGGCAAACGCGAGCCGCGGCGCGGAAATCTCCTCTCCCCGCACCTACTCTAGTGAACCGGGTAGGACCACTCGAAGGGGAAGAATCTCCTGCGTCCTCGACTCCTCGACCTCGACTGGCGCCTGGCGAATAGCTGCTGCAATCAAAGCTGCGTCAGCGATTGACGCGATTCGAGGCTCTTTTACAGGGAGGAAAGGGAGATGAGAAGCAGGCTTGCTTGGCTGATGTTGTTCGCCATCGGCAGCGTGGCCCATGCCACCCCCGAGGGCGTTGTTCCCACCGCCGCCAGCCACGCCGTCCGCGCGGTCAACCAGGTGGATTCCGTCGTCGCCGCGCAGCTGGACCTGGCGAGCATCGGGGCCGAGGACGTCATGAGGGATCGGCTGGAGCTGCCGCCGCGTTTCGCCATTCCGGAGCGGGTGTCCATCACTCCCGCCACCCACGGCACCTGGGAGGACCTCCGCAACGGCCTGATGCTCTGGCGGCTGCGCGTCGTCGGCCGGGAAGGCACGACGTCCCTGAACCTCGGCTTCACCCGTTTCAAGATGCCCGCGGGAGGACGCCTGCTGTTGTACTCGGCGGACGGCACCCGCATCGAGAGGCCGTTCACCGCCGCCGACAACGAGGCGCATGGCGAGCTGTGGACGCCGGTCGTCACCACCGAAGACCTCATCGTGGAAGTCACCGTGCCGAAGAGGCAGGCACGGGCTCTCGAGCTGGAGCTCGGCTGGATCAACCAGGGCTACCGCGGCTTCGGGACGACCCCCGCCGATGATTATCAGAAGTCCGGCAGCTGCAATCTCGACGTCGAATGCCTGGCCGCCGGCGATACGTGGCGCGACGAGATGCGGGCGGTAGGCGTGATCTCGACCGGCGGCTCGACCTTCTGCACCGGGTCGCTCGTCAACAACACCGCCAATGACCGCAAGATGTACTTCATGACGGCCAACCATTGCAGCATCACCTCCTCGAACGCGGCCTCGCTGGTGGTCTACTGGAACTATCAGAACTCCTTCTGCCGGACGCCTGGCAGCGCCGCGAGCGGAACGGCCGGCGACGGCCTGCTCAGTCAGTTCCACACCGGCTCGTTCTTCCGCGCCGCCAACGCCGCCTCGGACTTCACCCTGGTGGAGCTCGACGATGCGCCGGTGACCGCCTACAACCATCACTGGGCGGGCTGGGACCGTTCGACCGGCA
>JBKKAU010000770.1:0-5699 GCA_046714475.1 Thermoanaerobaculia bacterium | reverse complement strand
ACCCAGGAGGGGTTTGGTACACTCCGCCCATGCTCCCCCGGCTCCTGCGCGGCCTTCTCTACCTGGTCTATGCCCTCGTGGTCGTGCTGACCTTCGGCCTGTCCGCCTACGTCTCGTTCAGCCTGTTCGTCCGCAGCGGCCTGACCACCGTGCCGCAGCTCAAGGGATTGCCCCGCGCCGACGCTGCCAACCGGCTGGTCGACCAGGGGCTGCGGCTGCGCCGCACCGAAAACTCCAGCCGCTATGACGACGAGGTCCCGATCGGCCACGTCGTGCAGCAGGACCCGGACCCGCGGACGCCGGTCAAACGCGGCAGCACCGTCGAGGTGGTGATCTCGCTCGGGCCGCAGCGCGTCGAAGTGCCGGAGCTCGGGGGCAAAGGCCTGCCGGCCGCGCAGGCGGACCTCTCCGGGTCGGGCCTGGCGCTCGGCCGCACCCTCGCCGCCTTCGCCGTGGACAAGACCGAAGGCTCCGTGCTCGGCTCCGACCCCGGACCCGGCGAGGCCGTCGCCCCGGCGACGCCGGTCCATCTGCTGCTCGCCATGACGCCGCAAAGGGAGCGCTTCATCATGCCTGACCTCGTCTACCGCAACTATGAGCAGGTGCGCCCCTACCTCGAACAGAGAGGCCTCGGGTTCGGCAGCGTGCGGTTCGAACGCTACGAGGGGGTCGCCGCCGGCGTGATCCTCCGCCAGTTCCCGCTGCCCGGCCATCCGGTGACCCGTCAGGACGCGATCTCGCTGGTCGTCGCGACCACCGAGAGCCTGCCATGAGGCGACCCCGATGAAGGCCATGCGGCTCGCCCCGTCGATCCTCGCGGCCGACCTCGCCGACCTGGCGGGCGCGCTGGCGCTCTGCGAACGCGGCGGCGCCGACCTGATCCACGTCGACGTGATGGACGGGCATTTCGTGCCCAACCTCACCTTCGGCATCCCGGTGCTCGCGGCCCTGCGCCGCCGCACCCGCCTGCCGCTCGACGTCCACCTCATGGTCTCCAACCCCGACCGCCTGCTCGACGAGTACCTGGAGGCCGGGGCCGCCAACATCGCCGTCCATTGGGAGGTGGCACCCCACCTCGACCGCCTGCTCGAGCGCATCCGGCAGAAAGGCGCCAGGGCCGGCGTGGCGATCAACCCCGCGACCCCGGTCGAGCTGCTCGCCGACGTCCTGCCGCGGCTCAACTACGTCCTCCTGATGTCGGTCAACCCCGGCTTCTCCGGCCAGGCCTTCCTGCCCCGTTCGCTCGACAAGGCGCGGCGGCTCGCCCGGTTGATCCGGGAAAATGGCCTTTCTGTCGAGATCGCCATGGACGGCGGCATCGATCGCGGTAACATTCGGGATGTGGTATCCGCCGGCGTCGAGGTCTGCGTCGTGGGGTCAGGAATCTTTGCGGCCGACGATCCGTTGGCGGCGATGACCGAGTTGCGCGACCGCACTCGGCCGGAGGTCTAATGAGACGAACTTTCGCGCTGCTCGCAGCGCTCAGCCTGGCAGTAGCGGCGACGGCTTGCCGCAGCGGCGGCGTAGCCGACGATCCGATCCTCCGCCTGTCGGCCCAGGAATCGCTGACCCAGGGCAAAGAGTTCCTGGCGCAGAACAAATACGCGCGCGCCCGGCCCTATTTCACGCACACCTACGAAGTCGAGCCCAACTCGGCCATCGGCCGCGAAGGGTTGTTGCTCGCCGCCGATACCTATTTCCTGGAAGGCGGCTCGGCCAACTACGTCCAGGCCGAAGCCAAATACCGCGACTTCCTCAACCGCTTTCCCACCAGCCAGCAGGCGGGGTACGTGCAATTCCAGATCGCCATCAGCCTCGCCCAGCGGATGGAGAAGCCCGACCGCGACCAGAGCGGCACCCGCAAGGCCCTGGAAGCCTACGAGGAGCTGCTGCGGCTCTACCCGACCAGCGAGTACGCGGCCCAGGCGCAGCTGCAGATCGAGCGCGTGCGCGGCAACCTCGCCGAGCACGAGTTCGTGGTCGGCCGCTTCTACCTGCGCTACGGCATCCCGGCGGCGGCGGCCGAGCGCTTCGAGTACCTGCTCACGACTTTTCCCCAGTACCCGCAGCGCGACAAGGTGATGTACCACCTGGGCCTCGCCTACCAGCGCAGCGGCAAGCCCGAGGAGGCGAAAAAGGCCTTCGACCGTCTGCAGAGTGAGTTCCCGGAGAGCTCCTTCGTCCAGGAGATCCCCGCAACGACACAAACCGAGACCGCAACCAAGGCTGGGACATGATGCGTAGCACAACACGAGCGCTCCTTCTGCTCTGTCTCTGGAACGCCGGCTGCGCGGGCACCGCCCTGCGCCCCGACGATACCGTGCAACAGGAAATCAGCGACCTGCGGGCGCGGGTCGTCGAGCTGCAGCGCAAGGCCGCGGTCAACGAGGTCGAGATGGCCCGCCTGCGCCAGCAGGTGGCCGACCTCGAAGGCCAGCGCGGAGGAGGCAGCGGATCGCGCGCCGGCGCCTCGGTGCCGCGGACCTCCTCCGAACCGCTGCGCCCCGCGCCGTCGACCACGGCTCCCCGCACGGCCACCGCCGCTCCCGCTCCCGCCGTTCCCCCGGTTTCCAGAACCGCCGAGGATTCGCGGATGTCCGAGCCCGAGCCGGTCGAAGAGATCGAAGAGGTCGACATCGACCTCCCAGACGCCGCGCCCGCGCCGCCCGTCCGCCGCACGGAGCCGTCCACCACCCGGCCGGCCACCCCCAGGACCACGACGCCTTCCCAGCCGCGGACCACGGCGCCCTCGAACCCGGCGCCTTCGACACCCTCGGCCACGGCTCCCCGGACGACGACCACCACTCCGCGCACGCCGGCGCAGACCACGCCGCCGCGGACCACCACCCCGGCGCCCCGGCCTTCCCCCCCTCCGGCGCAACCGGCCCCGGCGCCGCCGCAGACCGCCGCGCCGGACAGCCCGTCCGCCAGCCAGGCGCTCTACGACCGCGGCTACACGCTCTATCACCAGGGCCACTACGTGGACGCCGAGGCGAGCTTCCAGCGCTTCCTGCAGGCCAACGCCGGCAGCGAGCTGGCCGACAACGCCCAGTACTGGATCGGTGAATGCCGCTACGCGCGCGGCGACACCCGGGGCGCCCTGGCCGCCTTCCGCGAGACCGTGGAGCGCTACCCGGAGGGCAACAAAGTCTCCGACGCCATGCTCAAGGCCGGCCAGTCCCTGGAAGCCCTGGGGGACGTCGACGAAGCCCGGATTACCTACCGCGAGGTCATCCAACGCTTTCCCGGCACCGCCGCCGCCGCGGTCGCCGAAGAGAGACGAGCCAAGCTCCCTTGACAAACCTCAAGTAAAGCTTGAGGATTCGGGACGGTAACCAGCAGTTGGCTTGACAGTGCTCGTGGATCGCTATAGCTTAAAGCATAGCGATTTCACTATGCACTTCCATCCTGGCGCTCAGGAGGCCCTCATGAGAGTGGTGCGGCTTTCCGGTATCGTCCTCGCGACTTGTCTGCTCGGCGCGCCTGCGCTGCCGGCCGCCGACCAGCCGCCGCGGAACCTTCACGTCGTCGACGGTCATTGGACCGCCTGGGAGCCACCGGCGTCTCCGCCGGGGGCCCAGGTCCACATCATCCAGCGGGGGGACACGCTGTGGGACCTGGCGGCCCGCTTCTACCAGGACCCCTATCTCTGGCCCCAGCTCTGGGAACGCAACCGCTACATCCTGGACGCGCACTGGATCTACCCCGGCGACCCCCTGCTGCTGGGTCCCGAGGTGGCGCCGGTGGAGACCCTGGCGGGCGGCGGCGGCGCCGAGCCGGGCCTGCCGGAAGAGCCCGGAGCCCAGGAGCCGTCCATGGACGAAGTGCTGAGCGCCGGCGCCGCCGCCAGCGCTCCGGTCCCCCTGGGAGCCGAGAGCGACATCTACTGCACCGGCTACGTCGGCGAGATGCGAGAGGAGTTCTCCTACTCCATCATCGGCTCCGAGTACGAGGTGCTGCTGCCGAGCATCCGGGGCACGGCGCCGGTGTTCAAGACCGGCAGGAACCTGGACCGCACCTTCGGCCCCCCGACGGTCAAGTACAACCTCTCGACGGGCGACATCATCTATCTCGACGGCGGCCGCGCCGCGGGGCTCTCCCCGGCCTCGGTCTTCACCGTCGTGGAGCCCGGCCGGACGATCATCCACCCCGTCACCGGCGGCGTGTTCGGCCGCTACTACAGCTACCGCGGCCGGGTGCGCGTGCTCTCCGTCCAGGAGGACACCGCGATCGCCGAGATCATCCACACCTGCGATCCCGTTCTGGTCGGCCATCTCCTGATGCCGTTCGAGCCGGAGCCGGTGCCGCTCGACCGGATCACCGCCATGCGCCCGGTGAACTTCCCCGCGGCCGAGGAGACGCTCCGCGAAGGCCCGATCCTCCTCTACTCGGACGACAACATCATCTCCCTCGGCGCGGACCACGTGGTCCACATCGACCGGGGAGCGGACCAGGACGTCACGCCCGGCGACGTCTACACGATCTACCGCTTGAACAAGCCCGGCCTGCCGCCGGTCGTGCTCGGCGAGCTCGCCGTCCTGTCCGTCCACTCGCGGTCCTCCCTCGCCAAGATCATCCGCTCGCGCTACCCGATCTACGTCGGCGACCGGCTGGACATCAAGAGATAGAAGCCCCCGGGGGCGCCCTGAGGGGCGCCCCTTCAAGCCCTCCCGTCTTGGGCCTCTTCCCACCCCTGTGCTATGCTCCCTCCCTCACTTTTGAGGATCCGCCTTGGCCGACCAAACCCTCAACGGACGCCTGTATTCGATCGTCGACGAGCTCGTACGTCGCGGTGTGACCTTGGAACAGGCCAGAAGAGAGTTCGAAAAGCAGTTCATCGTGGCCTCCCTCAAGTCGAACCGCGGTAATTTCTGCCGTTCCGCACGCTCTCTCGGAGTCCATCGCAACACGTTGCGCAACAAGGTCTCCGATCTGGGGATTGGCTCGGAAGAGTACGATCTTCCGAACCGCCGGCCGGTACGCCGGAAGAATCCCGCCACGTCGTGACGCCGCGGGCGTCCTGAAACTGCCCGGTTCCGGCGCCATGCCGTAACTGGCATCGGTTTCGCAGCAATTTTTGGATAAGTCTTCGTGTAGCCATCCGACTGCTTTCCGGATGGTACGTCTTCAGACCAGAACTGCGTCCCCGCTCGGACCTCCTCCCAAGGGCCGGGCATGCAGTGGGGAAGCGGAACATAGGGGAGGTTTTGGCCGTGAAGCGAAGCCGATTGCAGGCACCGGTCACCGTTCTCGCTACCGTGTTGTTTCTCGTCGTCACCCTTGAACCCAAACCGTCCGACACCGCCGTCACCGATCCCTACCGGCTCTCCGACGGGTTTTCAGAAGAGGTCGAGCTCCAGGAGCTCGCCGATTGGGTGATGGAGCCCCAGCCTGGAAGAGCGGGCTCCCGAAAGCTCCAGGTCTTCGACCCCTCCGACCTCGACGCCGCCCTCGCCAGAACCCCGGCATCCCAGCCTCAACGCCTGTCGCTGTTCTCCGACGACCGCGAGAAGGAAGCCCGCCGCCAGATGCTGCTCGACATGCCCTTTGGCGATGCCCTGGCGCAGGCTGCCGACCGGCACGAGGTCGTCGCCCTCCTCCTCGCCGCCGTCGTCGAGGCTGAGTCCCGGTTCCGCCCGAGTGCCGTCTCGCCCAAGGGCGCCACGGGGCTGATGCAGATCAATCCGGCCACCGGACGC
>JBKKAU010000769.1:0-1727 GCA_046714475.1 Thermoanaerobaculia bacterium | reverse complement strand
CCATGGCGTCTGGCTCCCATCGCCCCTCCCGAAGAGCACCGAGCACGGCCATGAGCGCACTCACCCCGTACCGGAGGTCGCGGCTGTAGTCGTGTTCGGCCGGCTGATAGGGAACGACCTCGCGGATCGCCGGCTGCTCCTGGCGGGTGACGAGGCTTTGTGCGACCGGATGCGACCGGATGCCACGAGCGAGGGCGGCGAGAGACTGTGGCTCGCCGTCAACGAGGCTACGGACCGCGTCTGTCGGGTCGGCTAGCAAGGCACGGCGGAAACCGCTGACGCCCTCAGCGACCGTCGGCGTGTGTTGCTTCGGGTTGGGCGGCCAGCCCCGCTGAGGTAGCTCGATCGTATCGCCCGGACTGACGGCCTTCGCTTGCCCGTCGTCGATGGCCGTCTGCCACGCCTTGCGGTAGTCGCGGACGGTCGTATCAGACTTGAGGCCAGCGATGCCGAGGGCGGCGAACGCCGTGATCGTGACACTTCCCGCAGAAGTGGTGGAAGTTAGATCTGTGCGCTCGCCCTGACCGTCCCGCGTAAACGCATAGACGATCGCCGCCCGCTCCCATTCCTTGGCAGTGAGCAGCGCGCCCAAGCCGTCAAGCGCAGAACGCGCCTCCTCAACGGAACGGGGAATAGTGATTTTCATGGCCTACCTCCTAATGACGTCTTGGCTCTCTTGACCTTCCCTCGAACAGAGGCAAGTACCTCCTGTGCTTCGGCAACGCGCGCCGGCTTACCTGGGTCGGTGTAGTGGGAGTCGCGAATGTTCCGGACCGCGTATTCCAGGGACACCAGCACGGCGGCGGCCTCTCGCCGTGTCAGGGAGAGGTCCAGGTCGGGTCCGGTGACCGTCATGCCACGTCCTCGACGCCGCTGGGGCCATGCAGGGCCAGCCAATCGGCAAGGTCCAGCACAACCACCGCTCGGCGCCTGTGGCCCGGTCCTGGGGCGTCTGTGACGACGAGGAGGGCCGTCTGTCCGGCGGCCACCGGCTGCCGCTTGAGCTGATCCCAATACCGCTCTGAGAAGTAGCCGCTGCCGGACTTCACAGAGACGGCGAACGGGTCAGCTGAGACGCCCAGGTCCGTCGCGCCGCCGAACTGACCGACGCGCCTGAGCCCGAGCTGCTTGCCGACTTCGCGCTCAATCGAGTTGCCACGGCTGCGGTTGGTGCGACCACGCCTGACTAGAGTCTCGTCGCGCACCTTGCCGCAGCGGATACAGAACGGCGTGTCGTCATCCAGCAGGGACACGCGGCCCCACTCATGACGGCGACAGGGACGCGGCCCCGGCGCCGCCGGGTTGGGCGGCGTCAGGGGTTCGAACAGGTCGGTCATGCCGCGAGCAGTGACACGGCCTCAGCCAAGGTCCGGTCGGTGCCCTCCATGACTGGCCGTACGCGGTCCAACGCGCCGTTGTAGGTGTCGAGCTTGGCTTGGGCTCGTCGAACGTTGTCCGCCCGGATTTGCGCTCCCGCCGTTAGATCCACCCATTGCGCCTTGGCGGCCTGCATGTAGTGGTAGCCGTCGTCCGGAACCGGAATGGCGATAACGGACGGAAACCCAAAGAGACTGAGCTGGCTCGACTGTTCCGTCTCGTCGCGGGCGATCTGCTTGATTTCCTTGAGGATTGCCGTGAATACGAGCCGGTCACTTTCGTCCGCGACGAGGTCGGGAAAGTCCGCCATGACCTGACGCGCTACTACCGGCGCTTCCACTACCCGTTGC
>JBKKAU010000768.1:0-5737 GCA_046714475.1 Thermoanaerobaculia bacterium | reverse complement strand
CGCCCTGCTGCGGGCTGTGGTCCCCCTCTAGCGGGCCGGGGGCGCCCTCGGGGGGCCACGGTGGCCCGCTGTTGGGCGGCGGCGGCCCTGCGCGGGGCCACGGTCCCCCTGTGGAGGGCAGCGGTGGCCCTCCGCGGGGCCGTCATAGCCCTCCGCACGGTCACCGCGGCCCAACTTTCGGGCGGGTTACCGGAAGCTTCGGGAGTCTGCTCAGACCCGGCGGGCGATGGTGATGATCCCCAGGCCCTTCCAGGGGAGGACACGGTCGACGCGGCGGATCATCGGCACCATCATGTTGAAGACTTTGAGCTGGACGCGGTCGAAGGTGGTCTTCTTCAGGATCTTGCCGTTCAGGTACCAGCCGGGTACGCCGGCGTGGTTGAAGTCGTGCATCGTCTCCACCTCGAAGCCGGAGTCCCGCAGCTCGCGGGCGAGCGTCTCCTTGTCGTAGCGGCAGCGGTGGCCGAGCACCGTGTCGAGGCTCGAGTAGAGGTTCTGCCCCTGCGGCACGTACAGGAGGAGCCGGCCTCCCGGCTGGAGGGCGCTGCGCATGTTGCGCAACGAGACCAGCGGGTCGCGGACGTGCTCCAGGACGTTGAGGCAGATCACCGTGTCGAACTTCTCCCGCCAGGGCTCGAAGCAGCGCTCGTCCTCGAGGTCGATGCGGTCGACCTGGAGGTAGGGCTTGCCGAGCGAGAAGTTCTCCAGGTAGTCGAGGTAGTGCGGGTTGATGTCGCTCGCCACGTAGAGGTCGCGCGGCAGCAGCCAGGTGGTGATGTTGCCGATGCCGGCGCCGATCTCCAGGACTTTGGCGCCGACGTGCGGCTCCAGCGCCTGCGCCATCCAGCGGTTGAAGTGCTGCGCCTTCTCCAGGCTGTGCAGGATGTGCGAGCCGTACTCGTCCTCGGCGTAGATGTCGTCGACCACCCAGTAGCGCAGGATGGCCCGCAGCGCCTTGAAGCCGTCTTTCCAGCCGATCTTCTTGCCTTCGCGGTAGGTGCGGCCGAGGTAGCTGATCGGCACCTCGAAGACCCGGCACTCGCGCTTGGCGACCTTGGCCGTGATCTCCGGCTCCATGGCGAAGTCGTTGGAGCGGATCGGGATCGACTTCAACAGAGACGCGCGGAACATCTTGTAGCAGGTCTCCATGTCGGTCAGGTTGAGGTCGGTGAACCAGTTGCTCAACGACGTCAGCGCCCGGTTGCCGAGCGCGTGCCGGTGGTTGAGGACGCGCCGCCGCTCGCTCGGCAGGAAGCGCGAGCCGTAGACCACGTCCGCGCCGTCCTCAATGAACGGCCGCACCAGCCGGGCGTAGTCGCGCGGGTCGTACTCCAGGTCGGCGTCCTGGAAGACGATGAGGTCGCCCGTGGTCGCCGCGATGCCGGTGCGGATGGCGCCGCCCTTGCCCTGGTTCTTCTCGTGCTCGATGTAGCGGATGCGGTCGGGACGCGCGGCGGCGACCTCGCGCAGCACGTCGCGCGTGCCGTCCTTGGAGCCGTCGTCGACGACCACGACCTCGAGCTCGCGGATGCCGGGCACCGAGACGGCGAGCACCCGTTCGAGCAGCTCCCGGACCAGGAACCGTTCGTTGTAGACGGGGATGACGACGCTCAGTTTGAGCCCTTCCGGGCTCGGCTCTCCACTCAACGGACCTTGAGCTCCTGTAGGGACCGCCGTTCACAGACGGCTTGGAAAAAGACGCGGAAGGATAGCACGGCCGGGCGTGTCCCTACCTTTGAGGTCATCCTGAGCGAAGTGAAGGACCGGGGCGGAGGGATAGTCCCCGCAGGGGACGTCCTTCTTTGTAGCCCAGGGTGGAAACCCTGGGCGGTTTTTGGGCTGAATACGAGCCTTCAGCTACTCCCCGTACCCCTCGCACTCCAGCAGGTCGTCGTTGGTGATCTTCCAGGTCTCGTCGCCGCCGCAGACCTCGACCTCGCTGATCTCGCACTCGTCGCCGTCTTCGTCGACCAGCTTCACGTCGTAGTCGTCGCAGGGGATGCCGGTCAGGTCGAACGAGCCGCCCGGCTCGATGACGTGCTTGCCGAGCTGGTCCGGACCCCACTCCTCTTCCGTGGTGGAGGAGAGGAACAGGTGATGGATGGCCCACTCGGAACGGTTGACGAGAGTGACATTGGTGCGCTTGGCGGCATCGGCAGGAACGCTGGCGAGAGCCAGCATGGCCACACCGCTCGCCAGAAGAACGAGCTTCTTCAAGACAGTCTCCTTATGGTTGAAAGACGGGCGGAGACTACCACAGCGGCACAGGGCCGCCTATACTTCGCGCCGTTTCCATCCGGAGGAGAACCGTGAAGAGAAAGCAGAGGCTCGTCGCCGTCCATGTCACCACCACGCCCACCGCTCCCGGTACGCCCACGATCGTGCCGGTCGGTGGAGAGACCCTGGAAGAGCTGCTGGAGAGATGGAGGGTGGTGATGATCCAACCGCTGGGCCAGGGGAGCGGCCCGGGCGAGACCTACGCGGCGCTCCTGCTGCTGGAAGAGTCCGAGACGGAGCCGAGCTTCGGACGGCTGGGATTCGGACGGGAGTAGCCATGACCGCGATTCAGGACCTCTCCCCGGCCGCGCTCTGCGACCTCCTTGTCCGCGAGGGCATCCGCCGCTTCTTCCTGGTCTGGGACCAGGACGCGGAGCAGGTGGTCGCCTCGCATCCGCTGGTCGAGCCGCTGGCGCGGCTGTTCGAAGGGGACCGGCGCGACTTCGACCGCCATGAAGGGGTGTTCGTGCAGATCGCGCCCGACACCGGCGTCCTCCAGGCGGTCTTCGTGCACCGGACCTGCCGCGGCCAGGGAGCGGGCGGCGTGCGCTTCTGGCGCTACAACACGGTCGAGGAGCTCCTGCGCGACGGTCTGCGGCTCGCCCGCGGCATGACCCACAAGAACGCGCTCGCCGGCCTCTGGTGGGGCGGCGGCAAGGGGGTGATGGCGCGCGCCACCGGCGGGGCGGAGGACCCGGCGGCGCGGCGGCGGATCTACGAGGAGTACGGCGAGATGCTGACCTCGCTCCAGGGGGCTTACGTCACCGCCGAGGACGTCGGCACCGCGGTCGAGGACATGGCCGCCGTCTTCTCCCGTACCCGGTTCACCACCTGCATCCCGCCGTCGCTGGGCGGCAGCGGCAACCCTTCGACCCCGACCGCCCGCGGCGTGGTGCGCGGCATGGAGGCGGCGCTCGCCCACGTGGGGCGGGGGAGCCTGGCGGGCAAGACCGTCGCCGTCCAGGGCCTGGGCCACGTCGGCGAGCCGCTGATCGGGTTCCTGAAGGACAAGGGCGTGGCGCGGGTCGTCGGCTCGGACATCGACCCGGCCCGCGGCGACGACCTGCGGCGCAAGTTCCCGGCCGCGGCCGGCTGGGAGCTCGAGGTGCGGACCGTCGAGCGCGGCGACCTCTCGATCCTCGCCGAGCCGGCGGACATCGTCGCCCCCTGCGCCACCGGCGCGATCCTCGGCCCGCGCACCATCCCGACGATCCAGGCCCCGATCGTCTGCGGCGCGGCGAACAACCAGCTCGAAGACCCCGAACGGGACGACCAGCTCCTCCAGGAGCGCGGCATCCTCTATATGCCGGACTTCCTGGTGAACCGCATGGGGATCGTCAACTGCGCCGACGAGCAGTACGGCTATCTCGCGGAAGACCCCCGCGTCGAGGCCCACCTCGGCGACGAGTGGGAGAACAGCGTCTACAACCTCTCGCTCGCCATCCTGGATGAAGCGCGGCGTACCGGCGCCACCCCCGCCCGCGTCGCCCTGGACCTCGCCGAGCGGCGCTCCTTCGACCTCCACCCCGTCTGGGGCCATAGAGGCGCCGCGATCATCAAGTCGCTGGTGGGGAACGGATGGGCGCTTACAATGGAGCCGTGATCCGCACAGCCGTCGTTGCCGTCGTCGTCCTCCTGTCCTCCTGCGCCCTTGCCTGGGACTCTCCGCAGACTGGCGAGCCCTCTCCGGAAGCTCCCGCCCCCGCCCGCGTCTCGACCCTGGTCGAGGTCCTGGACCCCAAGGCCAGGGTGCCTCGCAATCTGACCGCCGAGAGCTTCACCGTCGTGGAAGACGGCCAGCCGCGGCGGGTCGTGAACGTCGAGCCGGTGGCGGGGGAGACCTGGCGGTTCGTCCTCTATTTCGACCGGGTGCTCGCCAGCTCGCGGTCGGTCCGCGCCGCGGCGGGGGCGCTCGCGCAGCAGATCATCCCCATGGCCGGGATGGGGACCGTCGAGGTGGTGGTGGCGGAGCCCGAGCCGCGCGTGCTGGTGCCGGCGACCCGCGACGTCCGGGCGCTCGACGAGGCCCTTTCCAGCCTGTTCCTGCTCGGCGAGGGGCGCGACGACGTGCGGATGGGGCGGCAACGGTTCCGGGAGGAGGTCCGCCAGGAGAGGCCCGACGCGGAGCCCGCGGCCGAGCTGGCCCGGGAGGCGATCGAAGACGAGGCCAGGCTGGTGCGCGGCCAGCTCTCGCGGCTGACCGCCCATCTCGCCGCCCAGGAGCGGGACGGCGACCGTGTGCTGTTCCTGGTGAGCGACGGCTTCGACCTCGACCCGCGCGGCTTCCACAGGACCGAGATCCCCAGCGCGGAGATCCCGGCCGGCTTCTCGGAGGCGCTCGCGTCCCAGGTTCTGGAGACAGACACGCTTGAGACGGCGCGCGGCATCGCGGCCCTGGGATGGACCGTCTACGCGCTGCCGGTCGGCGACGAAAGGCTCCCGGAGGTCAGCCGGTTCGGGTTGGGCGGCGGCGGAGTGCGGATCTCTCTCGGCAAGCCCAAGAAGGGCGAGCCGGAGACGCCTCCGCCGCCACCTCCCCCGGCGCTGCTCGCGCCTCACGAGCCGCTGCGCTGGCTCGCCGAGGCGGCCGGCGGCGAGGTGCTGACCACCCGGGCCGCGATCCTGGGGGCGCTCCCACGGCTCCGGTCGCGTCTGCGGTTGAGCTATGAGGCCCCGAGTGCGGCCGAGGGTCCGAGCCGCAACGTCGAGGTGGGGGCCGCAAATCCCAACTGGATCTTGAGGGCGCGGCGGTGGGAGGGCCCCGGGCTGCTGGAGGAGGTCGCGGCGTTGCGCGCCCGCGAGATGCTCGACGGAGAAGAGGAGACGGGGGACCTCCAGATCGCCGCCGAGCTGCGTTCCGGGACGGACGCCTCCGGCGCTCTCCTGGAGCGGCTGGAGGTGAGGCTGGAAGCCGGCTCGGCGCCGGACCCCGGCTCGCGCTGGCGCCTCACGATTGCGCGGCCCGGAGCCGGAGGAGGACGCCCCGAGGTCCGGCACCGGATCGTCACCGCGGCGGACCTCACGGCCGCTGAGGAGGGATGGACGTATCAGGAGGCGGTCCCGCCGCCCGGGGGCGAACGGCTGGCGGTGCTGGTCGAAGACCTGGGCGGAGGGACCTGGGGCGGCGACATCGCCCTGCCTCAGCTCCCCGAGACGGCGGAAGCCGCCGCCCTCTTGGAAATGGCGGTGGCGCCGGCGCCGCGTCCCCTGGTCGAGAGCGGGTTCGGCGTGCGCCTCCTCGCGCCGGCGGCGGGCCGGGGGATGGTGCCGGTCGAGGCCGAGGTGCGGGTACCGGAGGGCCGGCGCGTCGAACGGGTCGAGCTGTTCTGGAACGAGGAGCTGGCCGCGACCCTCTACGAGCCGCCGTTCCGGCACCGCGTGCGGGTGCCGCGCGAGCGGCCCGAGGGCTATCTGCGGGCCGTCGCCCGGCTGGACGACGGCTCGATCGCCGAGGACGCCC
>JBKKAU010000767.1:0-7694 GCA_046714475.1 Thermoanaerobaculia bacterium | reverse complement strand
GCCATTTCGCCCCGCCACGGGGCCAAGAAGGAGTACCGATGTCCGAACGCGTAACCCTGCCCGTGCTCCCGCTCCGCGAGGTGGTGCTCTTCCCGGGCGTGACCGCGCCGATCGGCGCCGGCCGCCCCGCCACCCTCCGCGCCATCGAGGCGGCGCTCCAGACCCCTGACAAGCTCGTCTTCGCCGTCTCCCAGCGCGAGAACGTCGAGACCGTCACCGCCGAGTCGCTCTACACCATCGGCACCGTGGCCCGCATCGGCCAGCTCCAGCGCGGCCTCGCCGGCATGCAGCTCCTGCTGCACGGCGAGCACCGCGGTATCGCCATGCGAATCAGTGAAAAGGACGGCTATCTCCAGGCCGTGGTACGCGAGGCGGAGGAGATGAAGCCGCTCGACGAAAACGACCCGGCCTTCGTCGCCCTCTTCCGCGAAGCGCGCGAGCGGGCCGCCGAGCTGGGCAAGAGGTCCGGCCTCCCCGAGGAGGTCGTCCAGCAGGTGCTCGAAGGCGTCCAGGACCCGAGCCGGCTCGCCGACCTCGTGGCCGCCTACACGGAGGTCACGCCGCCGCAGCGCCAGATGCTGCTCGAGACGCTGTCCGTCGAGGAGCGGCTGCGCCGCGTCCTGGTCCACGTCCAGCGCCAGCTCGAGGTGCTCGAGGCGCAGGAGGACATCAAGACCAAGGTCCAGGAAGAGCTCGGCGACCGCCAGCGCGAGATGTTCCTGCGCGAGCAGATGAAGGCCATCCAGAAGGAGCTCGGCGAGGGCGACAACACCGCCGAGATCGAGGAGCTGCGCGAGAAGCTCGCCGCGCTCGAACTGCCGGCCGACGCGCGCAAGGAGGTCGACCGCGAGCTCGGCCGCCTCTCCCGCATGGGCCGGGAGGCGATGGAGGCGCAGGTCATCCGCACCTACCTCGAGACCATCGCCGAGCTGCCGTGGAACGAGCGCAGCCAGGAGCACCTCGACCTGAACGAGGCGGCGAAGGTCCTCGAGGAGGACCACTACGCCCTGGGCGACGTCAAGGACCGCGTGCTCGAGTTCCTGGCCGTCCGGCAGCTCCGTGAGGAGCAGGCCGCCCGCCGCCGCGCCGAAGCCGAACAGGCTGCCAAGGAAGAGGACGGCGACGAGGGCGAGGATACGATCGGAGCCTCCGCCATCGAGGCGAAGGAGCGCGAGACGCCCGCGGCACCCGCGGCAGGCAACGCGGACAAAGAAAAGGACAAAGAGGAGAAGGCTTCCAAGGGTCCCATCCTCCTCTTCGTCGGCCCTCCGGGCGTCGGCAAGACCTCCATCGCCAAGTCGATCGCCCGCGCCATGGGCCGCAAGTACGTCCGCGTCTCGCTCGGCGGCGTCCGCGACGAGGCCGACATCCGGGGCCACCGGCGTACCTACGTCGGCGCCATGCCCGGCCGGATCATCCAGGGCATGAAGCAGGTCGGTACCAAGAACCCGGTGTTCCTGCTCGACGAGGTCGACAAGCTCGGCGTCTCCTTCCAAGGCGACCCGGCGAGCGCGCTCCTCGAGGTCCTGGACCCGGCGCAGAACGACACCTTCACCGACCACTACCTGGGGGTGCCGTTCGACCTGTCCGAGGTGCTGTTCGTCTGCACGGCGAACTTCATCCAGAACATCCCGGGGCCGCTGCTCGACCGCATGGAAGTGGTGCAGTTCTCCGGCTACACCGAGAAGGAGAAGCTGGAGATCGCCAACCGCTACCTGGTGCCGCGTCAGGTCCAGGAGAACGGCCTGGAGACGCCGGGGCAGATCACGATCGGCGACGAGGCGATCTCCGAGGTGATCACCGGCTACACCCGGGAGTCGGGCGTGCGCCAGCTCGAGCGCGAGATGGGACGGCTCGCCCGCAAGGTCGCTCGGAAGATCGCTTCGCGCGAGATCGAGCGGATGGAGATCGGCCGCGACGATGTCCGCGCGCTGCTGGGCCGGCCCAAGGTCCACCCCGAGCGGGCCATGCGGCAGGACCAGGTGGGCGTCACGACCGGCATGTACTACACGCCGACCGGCGGCGACATCATGTTCGTCGAGGCCTCGACCATGAAGGGCAAGGGCGACCTGGTCCTCACCGGCCAGCTCGGCGACGTGATGAAGGAGTCGGCCCGCGCGGCCTGGACCTACGCCCGGTCGCACGCGGAGTCGCTCGGCATTCCGCCCGAGTGCTTCGAGCGCGACGTGCACGTCCACGTCCCGGCGGGGGCCATTCCCAAGGACGGCCCGTCGGCCGGCGTCACCATGGCGACCGCTCTGGTGTCGACGCTGTCCAGCCGGCCGGCCCGCCACGACATCGCCATGACCGGTGAGATCACCCTCTCCGGCCGGGTGCTGCCGATCGGCGGCGTCAAGGAGAAGGTCCTGGGCGCGGTACGGGCGGGGATCCGCGAGGTCCTGTTGCCCAAGGAGAACGAGGCCGACCTCGAAGACCTCCCCGACGAGATCCGCGACTCGCTGACCATCCACCTCGCGGAGGAGCTGGGCGACGTGCTCGCGGTGACCCTGCGCGGGGCCTCCTTCCGCGAGGGCCGGCTCCTCTTCGGCGACCCGGCCGTCGAGGTCCCGGTCCCGTTCCAGGGCGGCGGCCTGCACTGAGGCAGGTCAGTCAGCCCTTGAAATCAAAAGGCCGGCGCGAAAGCGCCGGCCTTTTCTTTTCAGGGGCTGGTGGTTTCTTACAGGTTCCAGGAGAGGCCGGCAGAGATCTCGCGGCCCGAAAGGTCGATGTCGCCGAACTCTTCGAAGTCGCCGGAGAGCTCGTCCTCCACGCGGTGAAAACGGCCCTCGCCGAACAGCGAGACGCTCCGGCCGATCGGTACCTCGATACCGACCAATCCGTAGTAGCCGAGGACCACGCCGTCCGACTCCAGGGTCGCCGTGAAGATCTCCGAGTTGGAGTCGATGAAGTCTCCCGACTCCTCCAGACGCCAGGAGTAGAGACCGCCGCCCACCCCGAGGTAGGGCCGGACGGCGGCGTCCGGCTCGGTCAGGTGGAACGTGAAACCCGCCGTCAGCGAGGCGATCTCCAGCGTCGTGTCGTGGCGGATGCGGTCGCCGAAGTTGTCCACGAAACCTTCGTAGGCCTGCGTGGTGTCTCCCTGGAAATAGCTGCCGGAGAACAGCACGCCAGTCCGGGGACCGATGCTCAGGAGATAGTCCAGACCGAGCGAGGCGTTCTCCAAGTCGTCCACCTCCCCGGTGAAGTCCTCGGCCTTGTCCGTCCAGTATTCGGAGTCACCCTCCGGCGTGAAGAGGCCCAGCCTCAACCGGAAGGCGCCGTCCCGATCGTAGTATCCCCTCTGTGCCCAAGCCGGCGCCGCGGCGACCAGAAGCCCCGCCAGCACCAGGATAAAACGCGCTCGTCTTGCGATCATTGTCGTCTCCTCTGTCGTACGGGCAGGGTCTGGAGCAACAGGGATGCCAAGCTCCGATACGGGAGGCATCTCTTACTTTGGAAAGGACTTGCGGCTCATCGACGAAACCGGATGAGCCGTGGAGTGGCCTCCGGCGAGGACGGTCCCTCGACCGGCGAGGACGGTGATCTACCGCCGGACGCAGGCGGACCGCTCGGGATGGCGGGCCGTCGCCTCCATCTCCTCGGCAGGCGTATCCGCCAGGAACGGCGTCCCCCGGATCGACCGGACGACCAGGTCGCGGTTCTTTTCGGGCCGGTACTCCGTCAGGCGGCGCGTCACGTCCCCTTGGATCTTGTCGCTGACGTCGAGGATCCGGACCGGCGTCGAGCAGGAGAAGTCGAGAGCGGCGAAGTCGATCCACCGCGGACGCGGGTTCGACCGCGTCTTCCAGTGCACGCGCCGTCCCCGCTGGTCGTACACGATGCTCCACTGGGTATGGGATTGGGCGACGCTGTCGAGGACGTTGAACGCGTACTGGACCGGCCCGGTGCCTCCCCCGGCCGGGTAGGCCTCGATCATCCTGGAGACGCGGGCGAACCGAGCGAACGAGCCCGGGCCCTGTGCCCCGGCGCCCTGCCGCTTCAGGAAATCCAGGGACTCGGCGTATGTGCTGTTGGCGAGCACCGGAACCGGCAGCGCCTTGCCGGAGTGCTGGACCAGCTTGCCGTTCAGGAACTCGATCGTGGCGCAACGGCCGCTCCGCTCGCAGACCAGATAGTGGAGCCCGGCCTCGGACGCGATCCGGACCTTCTCCGCGTTCGCCAGCACCGCCTGCACCGAGTCGGAGCGGTCGAGCTGGTACTGGATCCATTCGAGGCAGTTGAGGGCCGGACGGCCGTCCGGCGCGGGATAGCGGGTGTCGTCGAGCCACATCAGCTCGATCACCAGGCCCTTCTCGTTCATCCCGCCCGAAGGGAACTCCCGGCCGTACTGGTTGAACGTGACGCTGCCGTACTTCGAGGTCCAGCGCGCCGGGCTCTCCGCCAGGCTCTCCGAAAATTGCAGGATGGAGCGCTTTTCGACCCCGTGCTTGTTGACGATCACCAGACCGTCGCCGATGTTCCAGTCGTAGTTCTTGCCGAACACCCCGGCCGGCCCGCGCTGCAGGCAGAACGTCGTGCAGGCCTCGGTGTCCACGCCCCCACAGAGCAGGAGCAGCAGGAGCGTGATGACTCTTCTCATGCGGCGATCCTACCCGCTCTGCGACGCCCCGATGAGGTCCCGCACCGCCTGATCGACCCGTCGGCGGTGCCCGGCGCCGACGCCATCGAAGGCGATCCCCGCGGCATCGCCCTGGCGCCAGCGCACGACACCGCTCGCGCGCAGCAGCTCGGGCCGCCGCTCCTCGACCAACAGCGAGAAGCTCACCGCCGCTCCTTCACACCAGTGCTGGGGGGCTCCCCGGAGACAGGCGCCGCCGGTCGACAGGTTCTCGAGATGCGCCTCGACCTTCTCTCCGCCTTCCAGCAGGAGCAAGACCCGCCGGTTGATCCAGATCCTCGGCTCCTTGCGCCGCGTCTGTGGCGAGAGCAGGGAGCGCAGGCGCGATGTCCGGCGGTGGATCGCCAGGCTCCGCAGACGGGCCTCGACCGGCGGATGGCTCCTCAGAAAATCCAGGAGAGGGTCCTGCGGGATCTTGTACAGGGTCGTCGGCTCGACGGTCCGGGCCGAGAAGTGGCGCCGCGACCCGTCCAGCACCTCGATCTCGCCGAACAGGTCGCCCCTGCCGAGCTCGCGCACGCGTTCGACCGGCTCACCGGCCACCTCGTTGCGGATCGTGACCCCGCCGTGCGCCACCAGATAGACGCCGTCGCACCGGTCGTCCTTGCGGAAGATCAGGTCGTCGGCGCCGAAGCTCTTGGTTTCGAGGGTCCCCTCCAACTCGCGCAACCGCTCCTCTTCCACCCCTTCGAAGACGGAGATTTCCCTGAGAGACAGGTCCAGCATGCCACCTCCGAGGCCACAGGTTCGCTCTCCCCCGTCCACCGACATGGCGTTGTGGGTCTGATTTTGCCACAGGTGGACGGGAAGGAGAACCGCCCGGAGGGAAGCTCTAATGGCCTGACATCGGCGCGTAGGGCCCCAGCCGTCCGGGGATCAGGCTCCCGGGCATGCGGGTGTAGGTGCTGGAGCCGTTGTCGATCCTCGGGCGCTCGGGAGGCTTGGGGGGATGATGCCCGCCGCCCGGGGGCTCGGGCTGGCCGTCACAGCACGGCGGGATCGGGGGAGGCGCAACCCAATAGCCGGGGAATCCATAGAGAGGAAACCCGTAGGTCTCGGGAGGCGCGGAGCGACGCCTCTCCCTCTCCTCCCGGGCCTCCAGCTCGGCGAGCCTTCTGGCCTGCGCCGCCTGAGCAGCCCGGACCTCGACCTCCGCCCGGGCAGCGCGGAGACGCGCCAACTCATCCTCCTGCCGCCGCTGCCTCTGCGCGTACTCTTCCTGGGAGATCCACTGGCCATTGGACTGGACGAAGCCCCGCCGTCGCATTGAGTCGGCATACGGGATCCAGCGGTCGAGCTCCTTGTCCAGGACATACCCGAGCCCGCGCATCAGAGGCTCCAGGCCGGACAGGTGCGGGTCGAGCTGCGCCGCCAGCAGGGCCGACTCCCGAATACCCTGCGACAGCCCTCTCACCCTCGCCCAACGCGCCAGATCCAGCCAGTCGGTCGCCCGGGGCTCCGCGGTGCGGCGCAACGCCTCCTTGCGGCGGAGGTACTCCGCGAAGCTGGAGTCGGCCTCCTCCACCCGCTCGATCTGGCTGAGCGGCAGGCTCACCACCCCGCCCGGCATACGGATCCGGACCTGCGCGCCGGCGACCTCGGCGATCACCCCTTCAAAGGACCGGCCGTTCTTGAGATAGACGTTGTCGGCACGTGCGACATCACTGCCGGCGAGGAGGGAGAGAGAGACGACGGCGGCGAGCCGGATCCGCATCTGCTTCCTTTCAGAGGGCCACTGTTCCCCTGCTCATCTTAACACCGCGCGGCTCCGCGGCCTTCCCCTCAGTCCGACCACTTGACCATGCGGTAGGCGTCGTTCCCGTTCTCGTAATAGCCCGGGAGGCGCTCCACCAGCTCGTAGCCGATCTTCTCGTAGAAACCGCGCGCCCCGGTCTCGTCCGCCACCGTCTCGAGCAGGACGGCCCGCGCCTCCTCGTCCCACAGCCAGTCCTCGACCGCGGCCATCAGGAGGCGTCCGATCCCGCCCCGCTGCCGACCCGGCACGACGTCGAGGGTGACGATATGGCCGGCGCCGTTGCCGCTCTCCTCCAGGCCGCCGATCACGAAGCCTACGATCTCGCCCCCCTCCTCGGCGACCAGCGTCTGGCACCAGTCCGCCTCGATGTACTCCCGGAGCTCCTCGGCCGAGAACACGTACTCCTCCACAAACGCCGCGTGGTCGATCTCGTACAGCCGATCGAAATCGTCCGGACGGTAGGCGCGGATCTTCACGCGCCGTGCGGGTTGACGAGGGATCGCCAGAGCCTCCACGAGCACCTCCTTGGGGAAAAGACCGGCCTAGTGTACCACTGAGGTTACGAAACATCGCCAAAAGGAAAAGGGCGCGATGATCGCGCCCCTACAAGGACAGAAGATGTAGGGGCGCCATTCATGGCGCCCCTGGTAAGGCAGCTTAATCGCCCTCGAGGACCTCCTGGGGGAGACTGCGGATCTCCTCCTCGCCGAACTCGAAGAAGAGCTCCTCCTCGGCCTCCGGCTCGGACTCGATGAACTCCTCGGCCATGTGGAAGTCGTGGTAGAAGCCCATCCCCGTCCCGGCGGGGATGACCCGCCCGACGATGACGTTCTCCTTGAGGCCCCGCAGGCCGTCCACCTTGCCGCTGATCGCCGCCTCGGTGAGCACCCGGGTGGTCTCCTGGAAGCTCGCCGCCGAGATGAAGCTGTCGGTCGACAGCGACGCCTTGGTGATGCCGAGGAGCAGCGGCCGGCCGATGGCGGGGGTGCCGCCCGCGGCAACGACGCGCTCGTTCTCCTCCTGGAACTTCCAGCGGTCCACCTGCTCGTCGATCAGGAACTCCGTATCGCCCACCTCTTCGATCTTCACCGACCGCATCATCTGGCGCACGATCACCTCGATGTGCTTGTCGTTGATCGCCACCGACTGCGAGCGGTAGACCTCCTGGATCTTGTCGGTCATGTACCTCTGCAGCTCTTTCTCGCCGAGCACCTGCAGAACGTCGTGCGGGTTGATCGGACCGTCGATCATGGGATCGCCGGCACGGACGCGCTCGCCTTCCTGCACGTTGATGTGGAT
>JBKKAU010000766.1:0-3657 GCA_046714475.1 Thermoanaerobaculia bacterium | reverse complement strand
TACCGGGTGGTAGAAGTCGTGGTCCTCGGCGTCGTGGCGGTCGGCCTGGCCGCGCGGCCGCCGCCCTGGGGTGTGGCGGCGCGACCGGGCGGCCTCGGCGGGGAGGTCGAACAGCAGCGTGAAGTCCGGCCGCCGGCCGCCGGTGGCGATGCGGTCGACCTGGTCGATGAGGTCGAGCGCCACGCCGCGGCCGCACCCCTGGTAGGCGCGCGTCGAATCGCTGAAGCGGTCGCAGAGGACGTGCCGGCCGGCGGCCAGCGCCGGCTCGACCACCTCGATCAGGTGCTGGCGCCGGCTGGCGAAGACCAGCAGCAGCTCGACGACGCCGTCGACCGCCCCCCACCGCGGGTCGAGGAAGACGGCGCGCAGGGCGTCGCCGAGCGGCGTGCCGCCGGGCTCCTTGGTCACCACCGGAGAGAGGCCCTGCTCCTCCAGCCAGGAGGCGGCCTGCCGCAGATGGGTCGACTTGCCGCTGCCGTCGAGCCCCTCGAAGGTGATGAACAGCGGACGCATGGCGGAAACGGTAGCATGAACCTTCTGGCCTCTTGGCCCGCGTTCTCGCCTACAATGGGGGAGCTGTCCGGTTTCAGGGCTGTTCAAGGGCCGGGAAATTGCATACGGTCCCGTTGCGATACGGCAATCCGGTTCCGGTCGATCCAACCTTATTCGAGATCAAGGAGGAGAACACATGGCGGAGAAGAAAGCGGCTTCGAAGGCGGGCGCCAAGGGCGGGTCCAAGGCGGGCGGCAGCAAGGCTGGCGGCGGCGCGTTCATGGCGCCCGTGACGCCCGACGACGCCTTGGCGGCCGTGATCGGCGCCGAGCCGATGCCCCGCACCGAAATCACCAAGCGCATTTGGGATTACATCCGCAGCAACAACCTCCAGGACCCGAACGACAAGCGGACCATCAAGGCCGACACCAAGCTCAAGAAGGTGTTCGACGGCCGGGACGCGGTCTCGATGTTCGAGATGACCAAGCTGGTCAACAGCCACGTGAAAAAAAGCTAGAAGCCGGCCGGGTCCACCCCGGCGCCATTTCAGAGCCCGGGCGTTTTTTGCCCGGGCGCTTTCCCCTCGGCCGGTGCGCGCCGCCGCGCCGGGTCGAGTAAACTCCACCTGCCCGAGACGAGGCCCGAGACGAGGGAGGGCGCGCGAGCTTCATGGAAAGTGTCGGTACACCAGCCCAGTGGGCAGCCTTTCTGGCCCTGGTCGTGGCCATGCTGGCCTTCGACCTGGGCGTCGTCCACCGCAAAGAGCACACGGTGGGGCTGCGCGAGGCGGTCTTCTGGAGCGTGGTGTGGACCGTCGTCGCCCTGGCCTTTAATGGCTGGGTCTACTACGAGTTCGGTCCCCAGCTCGGCCTCGAGTTCCTGACCGGCTACGTCATCGAGCGGTCGCTCAGCTTCGACAACATCTTCGTCTTCATCGTCATCTTCAACTACTTCGCGGTACCGCGGGAGCACCAGCACCGGGTGCTCTTCTGGGGCATCCTCGGCGCCCTGATCTCGCGCGGCATCTTCGTGGTCATGGGCGCGGCGCTCATCGCCCGCTTCGAGTGGCTGATCCTCGTCTTCGGCGCCTTCCTGGTCTATACCGGCTTCAAGATCCTGCGCCAGCACGACGCCGAGATCCACCCGGAAAAGAACCCGATGGTGCTGCTCTTCCAGCGTTTCGTGCCGCTCACCGCGCAGTACCACGGCAAGCATTTCTTCGTCCGGCAGGCCGGCCGGCTGGTGGCGACGCCGCTGATGCTGGTCCTGGTGGTCGTCGAGGCGACCGACGTGGTCTTCGCCGTCGACTCGATCCCCGCCGTCTTCGGCGTCACGCGCGACCCGTTCATCGTCTTCACCTCGAACATCTTCGCCATCCTCGGCCTGCGCGCCCTCTACTTCCTGCTCGCCGGGCTGATGCACAAGTTCCGCTACCTGAGCTACGGCCTGGGGCTGGTGCTGGTCTTCGTCGGCGTCAAGATGCTGATCCACGAGTGGATCGAGATCCCGACCTGGCTGTCGCTCGGCCTGGTCATTCTCATCCTCGCCGTCTCGATGGTCGTCTCGCTGCTGCGCCCGGCGCCCCCCGAGACGGTCCCTAACCCGCTGGAGGTGGAGGATGCCGACTTCCAGCGCTCCCAGGCGGCCCAGAACCTGCACCTGGAGACCGAGGAGGATCCCCGGACGGGGGTAGACCCATGACGAGCGTCTTCATCCCACGCGAGCGCCGGCCGGGTGAGACCCGGGTGGCGGCTACACCTGAAACGGTCCGCCGCATGCTCAAGGCGGGTCTGGAAGTGGCGATCGAGCGCGGCGCGGGCGAGGCCGCCTTCTTCGCCGACGCGGCCTATGAGACCGCCGGCGCGCGCCTGCTGGACGATCCGGCGCCCGGATGGGGCTCCGATGTCGTCCTCACGGTCGGACCGCCGCAGCCGGCCGAGGCCGCGGCCCTGCGGTCCGGCGCCCTGCTCGCCGGGCTCCTCGCCCCGTACCGCAACCCGGAGCTGGTGCAGCGGCTGGCCGAGGGGGGCGTCACCGCCTTCGCCATGGAGCTGATCCCGCGCGTCACCCGCGCCCAGGGCATGGATGTCCTCTCCTCGCAGGCGTCGATCGCCGGCTACAAGGCGGTCCTGCTCGCCGCCTCCCGGCTCGGCAAGTACTTCCCCCTGCTGATGACCGCCGCCGGCACCGTGCCGCCGGCCCGCGTGGTGATCCTGGGCGCCGGGGTCGCCGGCCTCCAGGCGATCGCGATCGCGCGGCGGCTGGGGGCGGTGGTCGAGGTCTCCGACATCCGGCCGGCGGTCAAGGAGCAGGTGGAGTCGCTCGGCGGCAAGTTCATCGAGCTGCCCGAGGCGATGGCCGGCGCGGGCGGCGAAGGCACCGGCGGCTACGCCCGCGAAATGGGGGAGGACTTCCTGCGCCGCCAGCGCGCCCTGGTGACCGAGCGCCTGGCCGCGGCCGACGTGGCGATCACCACCGCCCTGGTGCCGGGCAGGCCGGCGCCGCGCCTGATCACCCGCGAGATGGTGGAGGCCATGCGCCCCGGCGCGGTGATCGTCGACCTGGCGGTCGAGCAGGGGGGCAACTGCGAGCTCTCCCAGGCCGACCGCGAGGTGGTCCACGGCGGCGTGCTGATCCTCGGCCCTTCGAACCTGCCCGCCGCGATGCCGCACGACGCGAGCAGCCTCTACTCCCGCAACGTCCTCGCCCTGCTGCTGCACGTCCTCGCCGACGGCAAGCCCGCGATCGACACGGCCGACGAGATCGTCGCCGGCGCCCTGCTCACCCATGGCGGGCAGGTCCGCCAGGAGCAGAAGCCGGGATGACGGGGCCGCCGCGTCCCGTTTTCCGCGGTTCCCGGCACTGACCGAGCAAGGAAAACAAAAGTTCTCCGGCAAGGCGCTCTCCAGGGAGCGCTGAACCGAACCGAGCCATGCATACATCCCACGGCTACGGCCGGGCGCCGGCATGCCCGGACCCTGAGGCTCCGCCTTTCCCCGCAAACCCGGGTCAGGCGGGCCTCCTCGTCCGCCTGACCCGGGCGGAAACGGCTCTCGTCCGCGAGCGCGGCAGAGCGCCCGCGCTCTGCCGCGAGCTCCTGGCCGAGCCCGCCGCGCGGCACAAGGAGGCGCACGACGGGAACCCGCGTTTCCAGACCAGGGGCGT
>JBKKAU010000765.1:0-5381 GCA_046714475.1 Thermoanaerobaculia bacterium | reverse complement strand
GGCCGCTCTGGTTGGGGATGGCGACCGCCTCGACCACCGTCTTCGCGTCCTCGCGCCGCAGCATCCCGAAGTTGCCCGCCGCGGGCGGGTGGGCGGTCCTGGCGAAGGCGCGCGGCCGGCCGCGGTGGTCCTCGTCGAGGACCGGGCCCCAGATCGTCTCCCGGACCTCGAGCGTCGCGTCCTCCTGGCCTTTCACCCGGATGCGCTCGGTATGGCGCGTGAAGCGCCGCCGGCCGGCGGGGGTGAGGTAGACCTCCGGATCGTTGGGATCGTTGGGATCGGCGGGATCGGTCTCCAGCACGATGAGGTCGTGCCAGTCGCCATAGCTGTTGGTGAAGCCCCAGGCGATCGAGCCGGTGCTCCCGGCGACCAGGGCGGGCGTGCCGGGGAGCGTCACGCCGGTGATCCGGCGGAGGGCGCCGCCCTCGCCCGGCCAGACGAACGAGGCGCGGTACCAGGTGTTGGGCACGCGGATGCCGAGGTGCATGTCGTTGGCGACCAGGGCGCGGCCATCCGCCGTATGGGTGCCGGCGACCGCCCAGTTGTTGCTGCCGAGGACGGCGGACGGCTCCTCGCCGCGCCAGGCCGGGGCGGTCCGCCGCGCCGCCCGCGTCTCCGGCGGCAGCGTGCGGAGATCCAAGACCCCGGGTCCGGGGATGGGCGGCATCGGCAGGGGCTCGCCGACGAGCGGCGCGTCCCACTCCGTCCCGGCCGGGGTCAGGAACTCGTAGAGCTCCCGCGGCAGGACGTCCGCCATGACGCCGAGGTCCGACTCCAGGCGTCCATTTTCGTCCTGCAGCTCCAGGAACATGGCGAAGGCGACCAGGACCGAGTCCTCGGGCCGCCAGGGGGTGGGCGAGAGGCGTAGCGGGAGGTACTCGAAAGGCCTGGCCGCGAGCCCCGCGAGGCCGGCGTTCACCCCTTCGGTGTAGGCGGACAGGATGGCCCGCTCTTCCGGCCCCGAGCGGGCGACCACCCGCCGGGCCACGTCGCGGAAGCGGTGGACGCGGACCTCGCGGTCCACGTCGAGCGCCACCGGCCCGAACAGCTCGGACAGCTCGCCGGCGGCGTTGCGCCGCATGAGGTCCATCTGGAAGAAGCGGTCCTGGCCGTGGAGGAAGCCCAGGGCGCGGGCGACGTCCCGCCGGTTGGCGGCGCGGATCGTGGGCACGCCCTGGCCGTCGCGCTCGATGGCGACCGGCGCGGCGAGCCCGGGGATGGCGCGCTCGCCGTCGAGCTGCGGCAGGCTCGAACGGATCTCGGAGCGCAGCCAGAGCCCCGCCGCAAGCAGAATCACGACGAGCAGCCCCAACAGGATCGCGAGAGACTTGCCGATCCGGCGCAGCCAGCGGCGCGGACGGCGGGCGGGCTGTGGCACGGTTTCGGGTCTGGGGGTGGGCAGGGCCTCGGCCATGGGGGTCTCCTTTGTCGGATCGGATGCGACGGTCTGTAGTTTCCCCCGTGCCCTCGACGTCAAGCAATGCCTTGTTAGACTCTGCCCTGTGAGCGAGCCGACTTTCCCCGATCTCCGTTCCTTCCTGGATCAGCTCCGCCGCGACGGGGACCTCGCCGTCGTCGAGGCGCCGGTCGACGCCCGGCTGGAGGCTGCCGAGATCCACCGGCGCGTCATCGCGGCCGGCGGTCCCGCCCTCCTCTTCACCAACATCCGCGGCGCGGACTTCCCGTTGGTCACCAACCTCTTCGGCACTCCGGGCCGGGCGGAGATGGCCTTTGGCGCCCGGCCGCTGCGGCTCATCCGGAGGCTGGTCCACCTGGCCGAGACTCTGCTGCCGCCGACCCCGGCCAAGCTCTGGGGCGCCCGCGACCTGGCGCGGGAGGCGCTGCGCATCGGCGCCTCACGCCGCGGCTCCGGCCCCGTCGCCGAGGTCGTCACCTCGGACGTGCGGCTCGACAGGCTGCCGGTGCTCACCACCTGGCCCGAGGACGGCGGCCCCTTCGTCACGCTGCCGCTGGTCTACACCGAGCACCCCGAGCGCCCGGGGCACAACCTCGGGATGTACCGCCTCCACGTCCACGACGCGCGGACGACCGGCATGCACTGGCAGATCGGCAAGGGGGGCGGCTTCCACCACGCGATCGCGGAGGCCCGGGGACAGGCGCTGCCGGTGACGGTCTTCCTCGGCGGCCCGCCGGCGCTGATCCTCGCCGCCATCGCGCCGCTGCCCGAAAACGTCCCGGAGCTGATGCTCGCCTCGCTGATCGCCGGCGAACGGCTGAAGCTGGTGACCGGCGCCGGTCACCACCCGCTGATCGCCAACGCCGAATTCGCCCTGATCGGCAAGGTGCCGCCCGGGGTGCGCCGCCCCGAGGGGCCGTTCGGCGATCATTACGGCTACTACTCGCTCCAGCACGACTACCCGGTCTTCGAGGTCGAGCGCATCGCCCGCCGCCGGGACGCGGTCTATCCGGCGACGGTGGTGGGCAAGCCGCGGCAGGAGGACTTCTTCATCGGCGACCTCCTTCAGGAATTGCTCTCGCCGCTCTTCCCGCTGGTGATGCCGGCGGTCGAGTCGCTCTGGTCCTACGGCGAGACCGGCTATCACTCGCTGGCCGCGGCGGTGGTCAAGCAGCGCTACAAGCGGGAGGCGATGGCTTCGGCCTTCCGCATCCTGGGCGAGGGGCAGCTCTCGCTCACCAAGTTCCTGCTGGTGGTGGACCGGCCGGTGGACCTCAAGGACTTCCGGGCGACGCTCACCCACCTCCTGGAGCGCACCCGGCCCGAGACCGACCTCTACGTCTTCTCCAACCTCTCGATGGACACCCTCGACTACACCGGCCCGCGGGTGAACGAGGGCTCCAAGGGGGTCTGGCTCGGCCTGGGCGATCCGGTGCGCGACCTGCCGCGCGATTTCTCCGCCGCGGAGACGCCGCGGGGCCTCACCGACGTCCGCGTCTTCTGCCCCGGCTGCCTGGTGCTCGGCGGCCCGCCGTTCGTGGACGACCCCGGCGCCGCGGCCCGTTTCGTCGCCCATCCGGCCTTCGCCGGCTGGCCGCTGCTGGTCCTGACCGACGAGCCCGGCCGCGCCGCCGCCAGCCCGATGAACTTCCTGTGGACCACCTTCACCCGTTTCGAGCCCGCCGCCGACGTCCATGCCGCCGGTCACGAGGTGGTGAGGAACCACATCTCCTACAAGCCGCCGATCCTGATCGACGCGCGCCTCAAGCCCCACTTCCCCAAGGAGCTCTTCGCCGACGAGGAGACCGCGGCGACCGTCACCCGCCGCTGGAACGAGTATTTCCCCGGCGGCAAGGTCGAGATGGGGGACTCGGATACGGGGCATCTCGATCGGGTATAAAGGTTTGCCGGAAGGGGCCGGTCTCCCCGCGAATCCTCACCCCCCGGCCCCCTCTCCCGAGGGGAGAGGGGGAGTAACGCCGGGCTGATCCGGCCTCCGGTGTATAGTGCCTTTCATGGTGGTGCGCCTGCTGTTCTTCGTCCTCTGCCTGCTCGCCTTTCCCTCCCCTGTCCTGGGCCAGGAGGGGGAAGAGCCCGAGACGCCGCCTCCGCCCCGTCCGTCCACCGCCCCCACGTGAAGCGGCTGACCCGGTGAGGGTGCGCCGCTCCGGGGGAGCGGCTTGGAGACCAGGTGGAACTTCTCGTTGCGCTACGTCAATACGGAGCTCGACCGGCCACGCTGGCGGTCGACCCTCAACTACCGGCTGCACGAGCGGTTCCAGATCGGGGTCGAGGTCAACCCGGCGGCGGACGAAATAGGGCCGCTCCTGTCGTGGTTCCTCCTTACCGAGGACGAGCGGCGGCCGGCCCTGTTCGTCGGCACCAGCTCGGACCGTATCGGCTCGCCCGAGGGCACGCAGTCCTACTTCCTGACCGCGTCCAAGCACCACCCGAGCTGGCCGGTGTCGGCGTACGCCAGCCTCAACTACTCGGAGTGGGACGACGGCTGGAACGTGCCCTTCGGCGTCGAGGTCGAGCTCGGGCAGGGCTTTTCGGTGCGGCCGATGTACGACGGCCAGCGCTCGCATTTGATGCTGAACTACTTCCGTGAACCGTACGGAGTGTCTCTCCTCTGGGTCTGGCTCGAGGAGGTCGGCGTCTCCTTTTCCGTGGGGTTTTGACATGAAGCGACCGATCCTGGCCTTCTGGGCCTGTCTGCTCCTGGTCCTGCCGGTCGTCCGGCTCGCGGCGGCGCCCGAAAAGGCCGTCTGCCCCGTCTGCCGTGTGCACGAAGGAGAGACGGAACCCGAAGAGGTGGCCGCCACCGGCACGTACAAGGGCAAGACCTACGGGTTCTGCTCCGCGAAGTGCAAGAAGACCTTCGACGAGTACCCGGAGGCCTACCTGCCGCCGGTCCTCCCGCGGCCGCTGCCGGCGTTCACGGTCCAGAGCCTCAAGGGCGACGAGGTCGGCTCCAAGTCCCTGCCCGGCAAGCCCATGCTGGTCGACTTCTGGGCCACCTGGTGCCAGCCCTGTATCAGCGCCATGCCGGAGCTCCAGAAGCTGCACCAGCGTTACGCCGCCAAGGGCTTCTCGGTCGTCGGTATCTCGATCGACGAAGGCGCCGAAGGGGGCAGGAAGGCGCGTCAGTTCGCCCAGAAGAGCAAGCTCGTCTACCCGGTCTATCTCGACGCCACCAAGACCCCCGCCTGGTCGGTCCTCCACGTGCGGGCGATCCCGGCGATGTTCCTGGTCGACGGCCAGGGTCGCATCGTCCAGCAGTGGTCGGGCAAGATCGACATCCGGGAAGTGGAGCGGGCGGTCGAGAAGCTTGTAAGCTCCAAGGGATAGCGCCCCACCTTCGGGGCGCGCCGGAGGCCGCCATGAACGAGGCTTCGCCCGCCCTCTCCCTGTCCCTGCCGTCCCGGAACCCGGCCGCCGAGAAGCTCCGCGGCCGGATGCTGAACCCCTGGCTGATGCGCGGGATGTTCCTCTCCAAGCTCCCCCTGGCCCTGTTCGCCGGCCTGCGGATCCGCGAGTTGGACACCGGGCATTGCGTCGCGACCGTCCCCTACGGCTGGCGCACCACGAACCCGTTCCGCTCGACCTACTTCGCGGCCCACACCATGGCGGCGGAGCTGTCGACCGGCGGGCTCGCCCTGCTCGCGGTCGAGCTCGCTCCGGCCCCGGTTGCCATGCTGGTGGTCGCGTTGGAAGCGACGTTCGAGAAGAAGGCGACGGCGCTGACGGCTTTCACCTGCGCGGCCGGCCCGGAGATCTTCGCCGCCGTCGCGAAGACGGTGGAGACCGGCGAGCCCGTCACCGTCCGCGCCGAGACCATCGGCCGCTTGCCGGACGGCACGGTCGCCGCCCATTTCCATTTCACCTGGTCGTTCAAGAGGCGGAGCGGCGGACGGCCCTGACCCTCTCAACGAAAAGGGCGCCGGTCCCCCGGCGCCCCCAC
>JBKKAU010000764.1:0-6262 GCA_046714475.1 Thermoanaerobaculia bacterium | reverse complement strand
GCCTGGTCCACGACCAGCGGCGTCGGCGCGGCGAGCCCGGCGAGCTCCTCGCGCCAGAACCGCTCCGCCTCCAGGAGGTCCTGGCGCTCCAGCCAGGCGACGTAGTCGCGGTAGGCCCGCGGCCGGTCGAGCCGGGCCTCGTCGCCGGCGGCGTAGAGGGTGAACAGCTCGCGCAGAAGGACCGGCAGCGACCAGCCATCGAGCAGGATGTGGTGGTGCGTCCAGACGAAGTGGTAGCTCTCGTCGCCCAGCCGGAAGAGGGCGAGGCGCATCAGGGGCGCGGCGGCGAGGTCGAAGCCGCGGCGGCGGTCCTCCGCCAGGAAGGCCGCCAGCCCCGCCCCCCGCTCCGCCGCCGGCAGGTCCCGCCAGTCGTGGCGCTCCCAGGGCAGCGACGGCTCGCGGTGCACCACCTGGAGCGGACGGTCCAGGTCGAGCCAGGCGAACGCCGTGCGCAGGACCGCGTGCCGCTGCGCCACCCGCCGCCAGGCCGCCTCGAAGGCGGCAACATCCAGGTCGACCTCCAGGGCAAGCGACACCTGCTGGACGTAGACGCCCGACCCGGGCGAGTGCAGCGAATGGAAGAGCATGCCCTGCTGCACCGCGGAGGCCGGATAGAGGTCCTCGATGCCGCTGGGCACCGTGGTGGTGGCCAGGCGGTCGAGCGTCGCCTGGTCCAGACGCGCCAGCGGGAAGTCGGAGGGCGTGACGCCTCCGGCCTCGGGCGACTGGCAGTGCGCGATCAGCTCGCGCAGGGCGGCGAGGAAGTCCGCCGCCACAGCCTCGACCGTGGCGCGCCGGTGGCGGCTCTCGCTGTAGGTCCAGGAGAGCGACAGACAGCCGCCGGCGACGCGGCCGTTGACCTCCAGGGGGTAGGGCCGCGGTTGCCGCGGATCGCGCACCGGCCCGGCCGGCTCGGCGCTGCCGCCCAGCAGGCGCCCGTCGGCGACGGCGCCGTCGAGCTGGCCCAGGTAGTTGAAGACCACCTGCGCCCGCGGCAGCCGCGCCAGCTCCGCACCCGCGCCCTCCGCGTCCAGGTAGCGCAGCAGGCCGTAGCCCACGCCCCGCCGCGGCACCGCGCGCAGCTGCTCCTTGACCGACTTGAGCCCCTCGCCGGGACCCGCGGCGCCCGCCAGGTCCAGCACCACCGGGTAGAGGGCGGTGAACCAGCCGACCGTACGCGACACGTCGAGGTCGTCGAACAGCTCCTCGCGGCCGTGCCCTTCGAGATCGACCAGCGCGCGCGCGCTGCCAGTCCACTTCGCCAGCGCCCTGGCGAGAGCCGTCAGCAGCACGTCGTTGATCTGCGTCCGGTAGGCGCGCGGTACCTCGGTCAGCAGCGCCCGCGTCTCCGCCTCGTCGAGCGCCACCACGACGCCGCTCGCCGCGCCGGCGGTGTCCTCCCCGCCCGCGCCGTCCAGCGGCAAGGCGGAAACCGGCCCGGCTAGCCGCGCCAGCCACCAGCCCGCCTCGGCGGCCAGCTCCGTGGAGCCGGCGTAGGAGACCAGACGCTCCGCCCAACGCCGGAACGACGTGGTCCGGGGCGGCAGCTCGCTCCGCCGGTAGGCGGTCTCCAGGTCTTCCAGCAGCACGCGCCACGACACGCCGTCGATCACCAGATGGTGGACGATCAGCAGCAGGCGGTCCGGACCGTCGGCACCTTCGGACATCAGCGCGACCCGCAGCAACGGCCCGGCGGTCAGGTCCAGGCTCGCCTGGAGCGCGGCCGCAGCCGTCTCGCGAACGGGACGCCGGGCCTCCGCAGGCAGCGCCGACAGGTCGATCCAGACGAACGGCGGCTCGTCGTCCGGACCGTGCGAGCCGTGGGCCTGTTTCCATCCTTCCGGCCCGCGGGTGTAGCGCAGGCGCAACGCGTCGTGCCGGGCCAGCAGGAGGCCGAGCGCGCGGGCGCAGAAGGCCGGATCGAGCCGACCTTCGGCCTCCAGCAGCAGCGCCTGGTTGAAGTGCCCGGGCCGCGGCAGGTCCTGCTCGAAGAACCAGCGCTGGATGGGGGTCAGCGGCGCCTCTCCGGCTTCGGATTCGGTCTCGACCGCTTGGACGGCAGCCGTGGCGACCGCCGCCAGCGCGGCGACCGTGGGGTGCTCGAAGATCTGCCGCGGCGTCAGCCGCAGGCCGGCCCGGGCGGAGCGCGACACGACCTGGATGCTGAGGATCGAATCGCCGCCGAGCTCGAAGAAGTTCTCCTCGACCCCTACCTCGTCGACCCGCAGCACCTCGCGCCAGATCCCGGCCAGCGTCTCTTCGACCGGGGTCCGCGCGGCGGTGCGGGCCTGCTCCACGCCCGCGCGCCGCAGGTCCGGGGCGGGCATCCGAGCCAGCGCTCCGCGGTCCGCCTTGCCGTTGGGCAGCAGCGGCAGGGCCGTGAGGGGGACGAAGAATGACGGCACCATGTACTCCGGCAGGCCGGTCTTCAAGAAGCCGCGCAGCTCGTCATGCGCCACCTCGCCGGCTTGCGGGCGGGCCTGTGGCACAAAGTAGGCGACGAGGCGCACCTCGCCGGGGTGGTCGCGGCGCGCCAGCACCACGGCCTCGCGTACGCCGGGGTGCTGTGCGAGCACCGCCTCGATCTCCCCCAGCTCGATGCGGAAGCCGCGAACCTTGACCTGGTGATCGGTACGGCCGAGGTACTCGACCGCGCCGGAGGGCAGGTGCCGCGCCAGGTCGCCGGTGCGGTAGAGCCGCTCGCCGGGCCGGGCCGCGAACGGGTGCGGCACGAACCTCTCCGCCGTCAGGTCGGGTCGGCGCAGATAGCCGCGGGCGAGGCCGACGCCGCCGATGTGGAGCTCGCCGGCGACGCCGGTGGGCACCGCTCGCCCCTCGGCGTCCAGCAGGTGGATGGCGAGGTTGGCGATCGGCCGGCCGATCGGCACCGAGTGTCCTTCGGACCGCGGCGCACAGGCGTGGAAGGTGACGTCCACCGCCGCCTCGGTGGGGCCGTAGAGGTTGTGCAGCCCGACGGCGGACGCGACCGGCCCGAGGCGGGCGAAGAAGCGCTCCTGGAGGTCGAGCGGCAGCGCCTCGCCGCTCGCGATCACCCGCCGCAGCGAGCCGCAGAGGGCGAGGTCCGGCTCCTTGAGGAACACCTGGAGCATGGAGGGGACGAAGTGAAGCGTGGTGATCCCCTGCTCCGCGATCAAGCCGGCGAGGTAGGCGCCGTCCTTGTGCCCCTCCGGCCGCGCCATCACCAGACAGGCGCCGGTCATCAGCGGCCAGAAGAGCTCCCACACCGAGACGTCGAAGCTGAACGGCGTCTTCTGCAGCACCCGGTCGGCCGCGGTGAGGCCATAGGCCTCCTGCATCCAGAGCAACCGGTTGCAGATCGCCCGGTGGGTGTTCATCGCCCCCTTGGGGCGACCGGTGGATCCCGAGGTGTAGATGACGTAGGCCAGGTCGTCCGGCGAGGCGCCGCCCGGCAGGTCCGCACCATCGCCGCCGGCGGCGACCACCGCCGGCCAATCAGCGTCCAGCCGTACCCGGGTCACGCCGGCGAGCTGCGGCGCCTCGAACAGCTCCGGCAGCGCCGCCTGCGTCAGCAGCACGGGCGCGGCGGCGCCGGCGAGGGAGTCCTCCAGCATGTAGGCGAGCCGCTCCGCGGGGTAGGACGGGTCGAGCGGCACATAGGCGCCGCCCGCCTTGAGCACGCCGAGCAGACCGACCATCATCTCGAACGAGCGCTCGACGCAGAGGGCGACCGGCACGTCGGGGCCGACGCCGAGCCGGCGCAGGTAGAGGGCCAGCCGGTTGGCCCGCTCATTGAGCTCGCGATAGGAGAGCGGCTCGCCCTCGAAGACCACGGCCGGCGCCTCGGGGGTACGCACCACCTGCGCCTCGATCCAGCGGTGCAGGCAGGCTTCGGGCGGATACGACGTCCGCGTGTCGTTCCACTCGGCGAGAAGCTGGTGGCGCTCGGCCGCGGTCAGCAGCGGCAGCGCGGCGATTGCCCCACCGGGCTCGCCGGCCATGCCGGCCAGCAGCGTCTCGAGGTGGCCGAGCAGGCGCTCGACCGAGGCGGCGTCGAAGCGCCGGCTGTCGTAGAGCACCGTCAGCCCCAGACCGGCGCGCGGCGCCGCCACCAGCGTCAGAGGGTAGTGGGTCTGCTCCAGGACCTCGGCGGCGGTCACGCCCAGCCCGCGGCCCGCCCGCTCCCGCACCGACTCGTCGACCGGATAGTTCTCGAAGGCCAGGATGCTCTCGAACAGTGAGGTCCCGCGCGGAACCTCGCTCCAGCCCTGTACCCGGGAGAGCGCGCTGTGCTCGTACTGCCGCGTCTCGGCCTGCCTCTCCTGCAGGTCGCGGAGCCAGGCGGAGAGCCGTGCCCGCGGGTCCACCTCCAGCCGCACCGGCAGGGTGTTGATGAACAGTCCGACGATCTCCTCGATCCCCGCCACGGCCGCCGAGCGGCCCGAAAGGACGGAACCGAAGAGCACGTCGCGTACCCCGCTATAGCGGTGCATGAGCAGGGCCCAGGCCCCCTGGACCAGGGTGTTGAGCGTCAGCTGATGCCGCCGGGCCAGCGTGCGGAGCTCCTCGGTCGACTCCGCCAGGAGCAGCGCGTGACGGCGCTCGTGCGCCGGCTCGCCGTCGTCCGGGCCAGCCGCGGTGCGGTCGAAGCCCAGCGGCGTCGGCGAGGAGAAACCGGCGAGCGTCCGGCGCCAGAACCGCTCGGAAGCCTGGAGGTCCTGGCGCTCCAGCCACGCGATGTAGTCGCGGTAGAGGGGCGGGCTCTCCAGCCGCAGACCGCCGCCGCGCGCCGCCTCGTAGAGGGTGAACAGCTCGCGCAGCAGGATGGGCAGGGACCAGCCGTCGATCAGGATGTGATGGTGGGTCCAGACGAAGCGGTGGCTCCCCTCTCCGGTGCGGATCAGGGAGAGGCGCATCAACGGCGCGGCCGAGAGGTCGAAACCGCGGCGCCGGTCGTCGGTCAGGAAGGTGGCGAGCGCCTCCTCCTGGACAGTCGTCGGCATCCCGCGCCAGTCGAGGCTCTCCCAGGGCAGTCGTACCTCCCGGCGCACCACCTGCAGCGGGCGGTCCAGCTCGAGCCAGGCGAACGCGGTGCGCAGGACCGGGTGGCGCTGCGCCAGCTGGCGCCAGGCGCTCTCGAAGGCTGTCACGTCCAGCTCCCCTTCCAGGGCGAGATGGACCTGCTCGACGTAAACGCCCGACTCCGGCGAGTAGAGCGACTGGAAGAGCATGCCCTGCTGGACGTCCGAAGCCGGGTAGAGGTCCTCGATACCGCCACCGTCCAGGGCAGCCAGACGGTCGAGCGAAGCCTGGTCCAGGCGCGCCAGCGGGAAGTCCGACGGCGTGTAGCCGACCGCCTCGGGCGACAGGCAGTGAGCGATCAGCTCCCGCAACGCCGCCACAAACCGCTCCGCCACCGCCGCGACGGTCTCGCGCCGGTGACGGCGGGAGCCGTACGTCCAGGCCAGGTGCAGGCACCCGCCGCTCACCGCGCCGTTGACCTCCAGCAGGTGTGAACGCGGCTGGAGCGGGTCGCGGGCCGGCCCGGCCGACTCCGCCGAGCCGCCCAGCAGTCGGCCTTCGGCAACAGCCTGGTCGAGCTGACCCAGGTAGTTGAACACCACCTCCGCCTGCCGGGGGCGCCGTAGCGCCTCGGCCGACTCACCAGTCGCCAGGTAGCGCAGCAGGCCGTAGCCCAGACCGCGGTCGGGTACCGAGCGCAGCCGCTCCTTGACCGCCTTCAGCGTCGCCCCGGGTCCGTGCACGCCGTCGAGGTCCAGCACCACGGGGTAGAGGGCGGTAAACCAGCCCACGGTGCGCGACACGTCCACGCCCTCGAACAGATCCTCGCGGCCGTGCCCTTCGAGGTCGACCAGCAGGTGCCGGCTCCCGGTCCAGGCGCCCAGCGCCTCGGCCAGCGCGGCCAGAAGCACGTCGTTGATGTGGGTGCGGTAGGCCCGCGGCACCTCCTGGAGCAGCGCCCGCGTCTCCTCCTCCTCCAGGCTCACCACCACGGTGTCCGACGAACCGACCGTGTCGTCGCCGGCGCCGGCGACGTTGAGGTCCACGGGCAGCGGCACGACCGGTCCCCGCAGCCGTTCCATCCACCACGCCGCCTGCTCCGCCAGCTCGGATGAACCGGCGCGCTCGGCGAGCAGCCCGGCCCAGCGCTGGAACGAGGTGGTCTTCGCCGGCAGCGCGGGCTCCTTGCCGTGGTCGAGCTGCCGGTACAGCGTTTCCAGGTCTTCCAGCAGCACCCGCCACGACACGCCATCCACCACCA
>JBKKAU010000763.1:0-5075 GCA_046714475.1 Thermoanaerobaculia bacterium | reverse complement strand
CGACCGCACCGGCCGCGGCCGGTCGGTCGGCAGCTCCATCTGCGGCAACCCCGCCAGCCGGCCCTTCCAGTACTCCAGGTCGGCGGCGAGTGCCGGGCTGGCCGGCAGCCGCCGCTGCCACTCGGCGAAATCGGGATACTGGACCTCGAGCTCGGGCAGAGGCGAGGGACGGTTCAGGGCGAAGGCCTGGTAGATGGCCCCCAACTCGCGGGCCAGGACGCTGCCCGACCAGCCGTCGCTCGAGATGTGATGCGCCGTCAGCAGCAGAAGGTGCTCGTCTCCCGCGAGCGCCAGGAGCGAGCCGCGGAGCAACAGATCCCGGGACAGGTCGAAAGCCCGCCGCGACTCTGCCTGGGCGAGCCGGTGCGCCTCCCGCTCGCGCACGCTCTCCGGCAGGGCCTCCAGGTCGATCCTCGGCAGCGGCTGGGCCGCCGGCGGGTAGACAACCTGGACGGGCCGCCCGTCCAGCACCCGGAAGGTGGTCCGCAACGACTCGTGGCGGCGCACGAGCTCGTTCAAGGTGCGCTCAAGGGCCGGCACGTCCAGCCGGCCGGTCACGCGTAGCGCCATCGGCATGTTGTAGGCGGGGCTCGCGGGGTCGACCTGGCTGAAGAACCAGAGGCGTTCCTGCTGGAAAGAGAGGACGCTGGGCTCGGTGCCTTCGCGGCGGGGGATAACCCCGGAGCGGGCCTTCTTGAGGCCCTTTTTCTGGAGGAGGAGCTCGAAGACCTTGGCCCGGTCCGCCGTGAGCCGGGGCCGGGCTTCGCCCGCCGCTTTCCCCGGTTCCGCGGGAGCCGGCAGCGCCCGCCGGTCCAGCTTGCCGTTCGGGGTGACCGGCAGGGCCTCTAGAAAGACGAAGTCGGCAGGGACCATCGGCTTTGGCAGCCGCTGCTCGAGCAGCCCGCGGACCTCGTCTCTGGACAGCGGCGTGCCGCCGGACACGACATACGCCGCCAGGCGCTGCTCGCCAGGCTTGTCCTCGCGCAGCAACACGGCCGTCTGACGCACCCCGGGGAGCTGGAGCAGCTCCCTTTCGATCTCCGCCAGCTCGATGCGGACGCCGCGGAGCTTGACCTGGTGATCGACGCGGCCGATGAACTCGCAGTTGCCGTCCGGCAGACGGCGCACCAGATCTCCCGCGGTGTAGAGCCGCCCCCCCGGGGTAGAGCCGAACGGGTCCGGCCGGAACTTGTCGGCGGTCAGGTCGGGCCGCCCGAGATAGCCGCGGGCCAGCCCCCGGCCGGCGATGCCGAGCTCCCCCTCGGTCTCCGTGGGGACCTCCATGCCGTCCCTGAAGACGTGGACCCGGCAGCCGGGGATCGGCCGGCCGATCAGGACCTCCGCCCGCCCGGAGTCCGGGAGCCGTACACGGTGATAGGTGGAGGTCATCGTGCATTCGGTCGGGCCGTACTGGTTGACAACCTCCACCCCCGGGCCGAACACCGCGCGCGCGCGCTCGCAGTCGGACCGATACAATCGCTCACCGCTTACCAGGAGCGTGCGCAAGCCCCCCCGGGGCGCCCCGCCGGCCGACTCCGCGGTCTCCAGCACGGTCCGCAGCAGCGTCGGTACGATGCTCAGCACCCGGGTGATCCTTTGCCTCTCGATCAGCGTCAGCAGGGCCCACGGGTCCTTCGTCTGCCCCGGTTCCACGAGGACCACCGTGGCACCCGCCGTGAGCGGGCCGAGGAGATCCCGCACCGAGGAGTCGAAGGCCAGCGAGGGGAGCTGCAGCACGCAGTCGTCGGGGCCCAGCTCATAGGTGTCGAGCAGGTACAGGAGGTAGGAGACGGCGCCCTGGTGGGTGCTCAACACCCCCTTGGGCGGGCCCGTCGAGCCGGAGGTATAGACGACATAGGCGAGGCTCTCCGGAAAAACGGGGGCCGGAGGCGGGCCCTGCGGCTCCTCCGGCCCGAATACCGGATCACGGTCCAGGCAGATCACCTCTCCCGCGAAACCGTCCAGCAGGTGGCGCAAGGGCTCCTGGGTCAGGACCAGGGCGGCCCCGCTGTCCTCGAGGAGATAGGCGAGGCGCGCCGCCGGCAGCTCCGGATCGAGCGGCACGTACGCCCCTCCCGCCTTCAGGACGCCGAGCACGGCGGCCACCATGTCGATCGAGCGTTCGACGCAGACGCCAACCCGGACCTCGGCACCGACTCCCCGGCCGCGCAGGAAGGAGGCCAGACGGTCGGCACGGCGGTCGAGATCCCGGTAGCAGATCTCGGCCGTCCCGCAGACAACGGCGACCCGCTCGGGGACCCGCCCGGCCGCCGCCGCGAACAGCTGGTGGAGGCAGCGGTCGTCCCTGCTCATCCTACGGGCCTCCTTCCGGGGAGCCCAGCATCTCCGCGATCTCCTCGTCGGAGAGCGCCGTCGCCTCGAGATAGACCTCGGCGATATCCTCGAGGACCTCCATGCCGCCGGCCGCGAGCGCGAACGCCGGGCAGAGGCCCTCGATCGTGGGGTTCTCGAAGAGCACGCGCAACGGCACCTCGGCGCCAAAGACGGAACGCAGCTTCATCATCAACCGGGCGGCGAGAAGGGAGTGGCCGCCGAGCGCGAAGAAGTTGTCCCGCACGCCGATCTCCCCGCCCCCGAGGACCTCCGCGAAGAGGACGGCCATCACCTCTTCCACCGCCGTACGGGGCGCGACGAACACCCTCTCCGTCCGGGAGGCGGCCTCGGCCGGCGGCGCCCCGCGGTCCCCGAGGATCTCGAGCCTGCCGTCAGCCCGGCGGCGGACCCTGTTGCCCGTCCGGTAGAGCTGCCGTCCCGGCGCTCCGAACGGGTGCGGTACGAGGTTCTCCTCCGTCAGCCCGGGATGGTCCAGATAGTCCCGGGCCACGCAGTCGCCGCCGATGAAGAGCTCGCCCGGCACACCGATCGGGACCGGCTGCAGGCAGCTGTCCAGCAGCTGGATCTCGGGATCGACGAGCGGCGGCAGGGTGGCGAGCTGCTGCAGCACGGGCATGGGGTCGTTCCACTCGAAGACGAGCTGGTGGCGTTCCGCCTCGTCCAGGAGGGGCAGCGTCGCGAGCGCCGCCGCCGGTGTCGCCACGATGCCTTCCAGTAGGTTCCTGAAGTACCCGGCCAGCCGGAGGATCGTCGGCTCGTCGAACAGGTCGGTGTTGTATTCGATGCTCCCGGCGAGGCCGTCGGCGTAGGCATGGAGGAAGAGCGTCAGGTCGAACTTGGCGGTGTTCGACGTGGACGGCAGCGGGCGCAGCCGCAACCCGCCCGGCGCGTCAGCTTCCTCCGGCGTCGCATGCAGGAGGACGAACATCACCTGGAACAGGGGCGAATGGCTGAGGCTGCGGACGGGCTGCAGCTCGTCGACCAGCTTCTCGAAGGGCAGGTCCTGGTGCGCGAAGGCCTCCAGCGAGAGCTCGCGGACCCGGGCGAGCAGGTCCTGGAACCCGGCCTTCGGCGCCAGCTCGGTGCGGATCACCAGCGTATTGAGGAAGAACCCGATCAGGTCCTCGAGCTCGATCCGGTTGCGGCCCGAGACCGGCGAGCCGATGCTCACGTCGTTCTGGCCGGTGAAGCGGCCGAGCAGGGCCGCGAAGGCGGCCAGGAGCGTCATGAACAGCGTCGCACCCCCAGCCTGGGAGAGCGCCTCGATCCGGGACGACAGCTCCTCCGGCAGGACGAAAGGATGGACCGCGCCGGCGAACGTCTGCCGCGCCGGCCGCGGCCGGTCGAGCGGCAGCTCGAGCACCGGCGGAGCGTCTCCCAGCTGGCGGCGCCAGTAGGAGAGCTGCGCCTCTAGCGTCTCGCCAGCCAGCCAGCTCCGCTGCCAGACGGCGAAGTCGGCGTACTGGAGGGGCAGCTCCGGCAACGGCGAGGGCTCTCCCGCCGCGAACGCTGTGTAGAGGATGTAGAGCTCGTGGATCAGGATCTCCATCGACCGGCCGTCGCTTGCGATGTGGTGGAGCGTCAGGAGCACGATGTGCTCCGCCGCGCCCGTCCGCACTAGGGCCGCCCGCAGGAGGAGCCCATCGGTGAGATTGAAGGGACGCCGCGCCTCTTCCCCCGCTAGGCGGAGAGCCTCGTTCTGCCGCTCGGCGGTGGGCAGGGCGAGCAGGTCGACGATGGGCAAGGGGAGCGGCCGGGTTGGCAGGGCCCACTGCACCGGCCCGCTCTCGGACTCGCCGAACGCGGTGCGCAGGACCTCATGGCGCGCGACGACCTCGGAAAGGGCGGCGGCGAGCGCCGCCACATCGAGCGCGCCCTCGAGGAGGACCGTGCTCGGGACGTTGTAGATCGGGCGGTTGGGATCGAGCTGGTCGAGCAGCCAGAGCCGTTGCTGCGCGAACGACAAGGGCAGCGGGCTCTGCCGCGGGACGCGTTCGAGAGGCGGCAGCTCCGGTCCCTCCGTCCGCCCCAGCGCCGGCTCGAGCCGCGCCGCGAGGGCGGCCACCGATGGGTTCTCGAACACCGTCCGTATGGGCAGCTCCACGCCGAACGCCTCGCGGATGCGGGTCACCACCTGGGTGACGAGCAGCGAATGCCCGCCGAGGGCGAAGAAGTCGTCCTCCACGCCCAGCCGCTCCAGCTTGAGCACCTCGCGGAAGACCGCGGCGAGCTTCTCCTCGACCGGGGTGCGCGGCGGCGTCGCGGCCCCCCCTTCCGGCCGGGAGGCCTCGGGCGCGGGCAGCGCTCGGCGGTCCACCTTGCCGTTGGGAGTCAGCGGCAGCTCGTCGAGCAGCACGAAGGCCGAAGGGACCATGTAAGCGGGGAGCCTCTGCTCGAGATAGGAGCGGAGGGCCGGCATCAACCGGCGCGAGAGCTTCCCGAGGAGCGGATTGTTGGCGAACCGGCTCCACGGCCCGTCGTCCACCGCCGGGCGGGGCATTTCGACCCTCGGCGCACCCGGGCGGCGGAACAGGACGTCGAAACGCCCCTCCGGCCCCGGCCGCGTCCAGCTCAGGACCGCCTCGTACCCCATCTCGTTCGCCAGGGACAGAAGCTCGTCCGGGTGCACGCCGGCCGGGGCGAGCCGCTCCAGCCGTTCGCGCAGCTCGCCGGCCGTCCTCGGCCCGTCGCCCACGGCCCCCCCCCCCCCCGGCCCCCCC
>JBKKAU010000762.1:0-1233 GCA_046714475.1 Thermoanaerobaculia bacterium | reverse complement strand
GCCGGCCGCGGCGCCGCCGGCGCTGCCCGAGCCCGGGCCGCCGCGGCCAGGCGAGGTGGCGGTGCTCGGCGGCACCGGATTCATCGGACGGCGGGTGGTGTCCCGCCTGGTCGAGCGGGGCCTCCCCGTCACCGCCGTGGTACGGCGGACGCACGGCCTGCCGTCCGAGCTGGTCGAGCCGGCCCGCGCCGGAACGTTGCGCCTGACGCGCGGCCGGCTCGAGGACGGTCCGGCGCTCGCCGCCTCCCTGGAGGGCGCGCGGACCGTCGTCCACCTCGCGACCGGCGGCGGCGCCACCTGGGAGGAGGTCGAGCGCTCGATGGTGCGCGGCTCCATCGCCGTCGCCGAGGCGGCGCTCGCCCAGGGCGTCGAACGCTTCGTCTACGTCTCCTCGATCGCCGCCCTCTACGCCGGCCCCGACTGCGGCGCGGCGGTCCTCGAAGACTCGCTCGAAGTCGACCCCCGGTCCGGCGTACGGGACGTCTACAGCCGCGGCAAGGCGGCGGCCGAGAAGGCCCTGCTGCGGCTGCACCGCGAGCGCGGGCTGCCGTTGGTGATCGTCCGCCCCGGCGTGGTGCTCGGCCGGGGCGCGCCGCTCCAGCACTCCGGTTTCGGCCTCTGGGTGCGCGACAACCACTGCGTCGGCTGGGGACAGGGGGACACCCCGCTGCCGGTGGTCGACGTCGACGACGTGGCCGACGCCCTGGTCCGGGTGGCGACGTTCGCCGGGCGCGACCTGGACGGACGGGCGCTCAACCTCTGCGCGCGCACGCCGCTCACGGCGCGCGAGATCGTCGAGGAGATGGCGCGCGCCACCGGGCGGGACCTCCAGTTCCACCCGCGGCCGCTCTGGTGGAGCCAGGTGCTCGAAGTCGGCAAGTGGATCGTCAAGCGGATCGGCGGGCGGAGCGTACCCTTCCCCCCCTACCGCGACCTCAAGTCGCGCTCGCTCGCCCCTCAATTCAGTTGCCGCACCGCCCGCGAGGTGCTCGGCTGGCAGCCGGTCGAGGATCGGGAGGCGCTGCTCGAAAAGGTCGTGCGCATCCATGCTCCCCCCCTCTGACCCCCGCCGCCGGCCCCACCTGCTCCACGTCTTCTCGAACTTCGTCCCCACCGGGCCGGAGCTGCGCACGGTGCAGCTCATCGCCGCCTTCGGCGACGAGCTCCGCCACTCCATCGTCTCGATGGACGGCCAGACCGGCGCCGCCGAACGGCTGCCGGCCGGCGCGCCGG
>JBKKAU010000761.1:0-4129 GCA_046714475.1 Thermoanaerobaculia bacterium | reverse complement strand
TAGTCGGCGTGACCCGGGCAGTCGACGTGCGCGTAGTGGCGGTTGGGGCTCTGGTACTCGACGTGCGCCGTGGCGATGGTGATGCCGCGCTCGCGCTCTTCAGGCGCCTTGTCGATCTGATCGAAGGCCACGAAGTTGGCCAGGCCCTTCGACGCCAGAACCCGCGTGATCGCCGCCGTCAGCGTGGTCTTGCCATGGTCGACGTGACCGATCGTCCCGACGTTGACGTGCGGCTTCGACCGCTCGAACTTCTCCTTACCCATGGTCTTTCAGATGCCTCCTCAGCGCACTTTGCAGATGCAGAGCCGCAGGTTTGCTTTTGGTTTCAATTGTTCTTGGAGCCCACGACCGGATTTGAACCGGTGACCCCTTCCTTACCAAGGAAGTGCTCTACCCCTGAGCCACGTGGGCTTGAGACACTACTAGACCCGCCCGGGACCGACGCCCAGGACAGCGTCCAACGGTCAAAACCGAATGATCCTATCCCTCTCTCCACGCCCTGTAAAGCCCCATCCGCAGGTCACAGCCCTTGGATACGACCCTCGACTGGGTACGACCCTCGACAGGGAGGGACGCCTCGGGGAGGCGTCTCGGGAGAGGGACGAGTATTGTGCCAGAGCTCGAAAGGGATGTCCAGCGCTTTTCGCCGCTTTTCGCAACGTCGTCACCCGCCCCGAGCGGATCGGCGCGGCCTGGCTCGGATTTTGCTTCCGTAGAACGCTTGTCCAGATGTCCCAAATAGGGGTTGCCGCGAGGCAGCCCATCACGTCAACCTCTCGGAGCGTTGCGAAATTCCGCAGGAGCCGACGATGCCGTACTTCTATGGGCCTGGAGCCGGAATCCCCTGGAGAGACCTGCCCGCCAACTCTTCCCCCTCGCCCACCCGGCCCCAGCGGCCTCCGGCCAGACCGGTCGCGCCCCCTCCAGAGGCCGCGCCGCAGCAGCAGCCCGCCGCGCCTCCCGTGCCTTCCACGGCCCCTCCGGCGGTCGACGCGGACTTCCATATCGCGACGACGCTCCAGGGGCTGGGCGAGGCGGTGCTCCTCACCAACGGCGCCGGCATCGTCGAGATGGTCAACCCCGAGGTGGAGCGGCTCTGGGGCTATCCGCGCCACAAGGTGGTTGGTAAAAAACTCTCGCTGCTGATCTCCAACGAGGCCCGGGACCGGGCCGGCGTCACCGGCTCCAAAGCCGACCCGGAGGGCGACGCGGGCGGCACGGTCCGGCGGTTGCGCGTCGACGCCTACCGGGCGGACGGCACGGCCTTCCCGGTCGAGGTGCGGATCAGCCGCTACGAGGCGTTCGGCCCGGTGCGCTTCCTGGTCGCGGTACGCGACCTGACCGAGCTGGTCCGGGCCGAGGAGCGGCTCCGCTCCCTGGAAAAGGCGCTGAGCACCATGAACGCCGGCGTCTGCGTCACCGACCTCGACCACCGGATCGTCTACGCCAACCCGGCGCAGGCCCGCATGCACGGCTACGGGCTCGACGAGCTGGCCGGCGGCGACGCCCGCGCCCTGAACCCCGAGGCGTTCGCCTTCTCCTATGAGGAGCTGCTGCGCGTCCAGACCTGGCGGCGGGAGAGCGAGGACCTGCGCAAAGAGGGCGGCCGCTTCCCCGTCGAGCTGGTCTCCGACGTGGTCACCGGCCCCCGCGGCGAGCCGCTCGGCATGGTGACCATCTGCCAGGACATCACCGAGCGCAAGCGCGCCGAGGCGGCGTTGCGCGAGAGCGAGGAGCGCTACGCCCTGGCGGTCCGCGGCACCAACGACGGCATCTGGGACTGGGACCTGCGCGCCGACCGGGTCTACTTCTCGCCGCGCTGGAAGGAGATGCTCGGTTACAAGGAGCCCGAGGTCGGCGAAACCTCCGGCGACTGGCTCCGCCGCGTCCACCCGCAGGACATCAAGCCGCTGGAGCGCGCCCTCGCCGCCTATCTGGCCGGCGAGACTCCGCACTTCGAGAACCAGCACCGCATGCTCCACCGCGACGGCACCTGGCGCTGGATGCTCTGCCGCGGCACGGCCCTGCGCGACGGCTCCGGCCAAGCCGTACGCTTCGCCGGTTCGCAGACCGACATCACCGACCGCGCCGTCCAGGACACGCTGACCGAGCTGCCCAGCCGCTCCCTCTTCATGGACCGCCTCGGAACCGCTCTAGAGCGCTTCCGGCAGGGCGGCGAGGTCTGCGCCGTGCTCTTCCTCGACCTTGACCACTTCACGGCGGTCAACGACACCCTCGGCCACGAGGCCGGCGACCGTCTCCTGATCGGCGTCGCGCGCCGGCTCGAGGCCTGCGTCGGCCCCCAGGACACGGTGACGCGCCTCGGGGGCGACGAGTTCGCGGTGCTGCTCGGCGCGGCGAACGAGGCACGAGCCCGGGAGGTGGCGCAACGCATCCAGCGCGAGCTGGCGCGGCCGGTCCGGCTCGCCGGCCGCGAGGTCACGGTCCAGGGCAGCCTCGGCATCGCCCTGAGCTCCCCCGCCTGCAACCGGGCGGAAGAGATCCTGCGCGCCGCCGACACCGCCATGTACCACGCCAAGTCCATGGCCTCCGCGCGCCGGACCGCGTGAGCGTTTTACTCTCCTCCCGGCTATGCTATCCAGCACCGGGAGGTGAGCATGACGACACGGCAATTTCAGGTGCTTCTGGAATGGGATCCTGAATCCGACGCGTGGGTGACCCATGTCCCCGCCCTCAACGCGCTCTCGACCTTCGGAGAGACCCGCGAGGAAGCGCTAGCCAATACCCGTGAGGCGATCCTCGGCTACCTGGAAGCCGCCGAGAAAGAAGGTCTTCCGATTCCCGAGCCTACAGAAGCGGAGTTACTGGAGCTCGAGGTCGCACTCCCTTGACCCGTCTGCCTCGGGTCAGCGGCAAAGCCGTGCTCTCGGCATTGCAGAGAGGCGGCTTCGCACTCAGTCACGTCCGCGGGAGCCATTCCTACCTCCGCAAATCGGGCGCCACCGCCCTGGTCGTGGTGCCCGTGCACGGACATCGAGATTTACCAGCCGGCACCTTGAAAGCCATCCTCCGCCAAGCGGGGCTTACGGCCGAGGAACTGACAGACCTGCTGCAGAAGGGATAAATGGAGCGGGAGACGGGATTCGAACCCGCGACCAACAGCTTGGAAGGCTGTGACTCTACCCCTGAGTTACTCCCGCCCGGGGTGGGAACCGCTGATACGCGAGCAAGAATGGTGGAGGCGGATGGATTCGAACCACCGTAGAGCGGTGCTCAGCAGATTTACAGTCTGCCCCCTTTGGCCACTCGGGTACGCCTCCAAAGAACTCTCGACCTGACCTGCCCTTCAAACCCGCCAGCTTCGGAGCCGGTGGAGCCGGCACCCGGATTTGAACCGGGGACCTACTGTTTACAAGACAGTAGCTCTACCCCTGAGCTATGCCGGCGGGTCCGGGCCAGGGGCGATAGTGTAGCCATTCTCGCCTCGCCTGACAACTCTCGGCAGCCCCGTGCCGCCTCAGCCCTTCGTCCTCTGCCTCACCGCGTCGTAGAGCACCGCCGCCGCCGCGGTCGCGATGTTGAGCGACCCGACCTTGCCGCGCATCGGCAGCCCGATCATGCGGTCGCAGAGCTGGCGGGTGCGGACCCTCAGCCCCTTCTCCTCGCCGCCGAAGCAGAGGACGACCTTCCCCGCCAGGTCGAGGTCCCAGGGCGGATCGCCGCCGGCGTCGGTGCCGTAGACCCAGAAGCCCTCTTCCTTCAGGCGCTCGATCTCGGTCCCCGAGTTGGTGACGCGCTCGACGTCGAGCCACTCGCTGGCGCCGGCGGAGGTCTTGGCCACGGTCGGGGAGACCGGCGCCGAGCCGCGGTCGCGGATCAAGACTCGCCCCACCCCCGCCCCTTCGCAGACCCGCAGCAGGGCGCCCAGGTTGCGGGGGTCCTGGACGTCCTCGGCGAGCACGACCAGATCGTGGTCGCCGCCCGGTGCGGCCGCTTCCACGGGCGCGCGCACGTCGGCGGCGAAGCCGTTGTGCACTCCCGGCTCGACGCCGGTGAGATCGCCCTGCGCGACCTGTTTCAGCTCGATGCCGTGGCCATCCGCGAGCGCCGCGATCTCTTCCCGCCGCGCCCCCGTCCGCTCTCGCGCGATCAGCACGCGGATCACGTC
>JBKKAU010000760.1:0-4408 GCA_046714475.1 Thermoanaerobaculia bacterium | reverse complement strand
ACCTTGAGCAGCGGGTCGCGGCTGCCGACGACCCGTGGGCCGAGCCGGCTGCGCCAGGCGCCGGCAAAGGCGATGCGCCGCAGCAGCGAGCCGACCGCGTACAGGTCGCTGCGCGACGTGTACGGCTCGCCGGCGAGCTGTTCCGGAGGCATGGAGACGATGGGGTCGAAGACCAGGTGGGTCAGGCCGAACCCCGTCAGGACCAGATGCCCTTCGGGAGCGACGACCACCTCCTCCTCGTTGATGTGCCGGTGGAGGATGCCCGCGGCGTGCGCCTCGCCGAGGATCTCCAGGATCTGGCAGCCCCAGTCGATGAGCTGCGCCCGGTCGGGCCGCGTCCCCTGCTGCAGCAGCTCCCGCAGCATCGTCCCTTCGACCGGGGCGGAGGCGATGAGGAGCACCCCCTCTTCTTCGGCGATCTCCAGCAGCGGCGGGATCCCGCGGTGGTAAATCCGGCCCAGGACCCGGGTCTCCTGGAGCAGGATCTCCCAGGAGGTCTCCTCCTGCAGGATCCCCAGAGGGCCGAGATGCCCCGGCCGGGAGGGCGGGATCACCTTGAGGACCACCTCGCGGTCGCTCCGCGTGTCGACGGTGTAATAGACGGTGCCGAAGGGGGCCGGGCCCAGGTCCTCCAGGACGTGATAAGGCCCGATGACTTCGATTCCTTGGATGACCGGGGTTGATAACATCGTGATGGAGGGTTCGTCCTGCGTCCCTCAAAAAGAATGGTGCAAGTTCCATGCAGGAACGAGCAGAGAGGAGGAAGACCTCGGTGCGCGTAGGGGTGCTCTCGGATACGCACAACCTGCTCCGGCCGCGGGTGCTGGAGCTGCTCGCCGGATGCGACCGCATTCTGCACGCGGGCGACGTGGGGGACCTCGAGGTCCTGGACCGGCTGCGGCGCATCGCGCCGGTGGACGCGGTGCGGGGCAACACCGACGCCGGGGCGACCGCGGCGGCGCTGCCGGCGGAGCTGTCGGGCGACCTCGGCGGCCTCCCCTTCCGCATGGTGCACCGGCGGGAGGACGCGGACCCGTCCTGGCTGCGCGGCCTGCGCCTGCTGGCCTTCGGGCACTCGCACCGCCCGGAGCTCGAATGGCGGGGCTCGTGCATGCTCCTCAACCCCGGCGCGTGCGGGGCGCGGCGCTTCCATCTGCCCCTGACGCTCGCTATCCTCACGGTGGCCGACGACCGCATCGTGCCGGAGATCCTGGCCGTCGAGTGAAGCGGCCCAGCCACACGAACGCATCTTTCGGGAGGGATCATGGGAAACCGACGCGTTGTCCTGCTGTGCCTGGCCGCCGGCCTCCTCGGGGCGGACCTGGCGTCCGCCGCCGGCTTCGGGCTGTTCCAGCACGGCGGCCGGGCCGCGGGCCAGGCGGGCGCCTTCACGGCGCGCGCCTCGGAGCCTTCCGCGGTCACCTACAACCCGGCGGCGATCACCCGCCTGGAGGGCTTCCAGCTCCAGGCCGGCCTCGACTTCAGCAACGCCGAGGACGCCTATGAGGGCTCCACCGGGCGGTTCGGCGTCGCCCACGTCATCCAGTTCCCTCCCGCCGTCTACGCCACCTGGAAGCCGGAGGGCCGGTCTTTCGCCCTGGGGATCGGGCTCGACGCGCCATTCTGGTACCGGATCGAGTGGGAGGCCCGGCTCTTCCCGGGGCGGTTCCTGCGCCGCGTCACCGAGCTCGAGGTCTTCGAGCTGCACCCGGTCCTGGCCTACGACCTGGGCGGCGGCTGGAGCTTCGGCGGCGGAGCCCGCTACGTCTTCGGCTCTCTGGAGCAAGGCAACAACGGCTTCGTCGAGGTCTTCCGTCCGGGCGGGTCGGTGACCGTCGAGGTCGAGAGGGACGCCAAGGCCGACGTCGACGACCTGGCCTGGGACGCCGCCCTCCACTACGCCGATCCGGCGTGGGGCTGGGGCGCCGTCTACCGGAGCCCGGTCCGGCTCAAGGGGACGGGCGACGCCTCCTACACCCCGCGGGACGTCCCCAATCTCCCGGGGCTCCGCGAGCAGCTCAACGAGCGCCTGCGCACCGGCCGCGCCTCGCAGGCCTTCGAGCTCCCCCGCGAGCTGCGCACCGGGATCTGGTTCGCCCCCTACCCCGAGCTGCGCCTGGAGCTGGACGCCTCCTATCAGGCCTGGTCGAGCCTGGAGAACACCGCCGTCACCTACAGCCCCAACCTGTTCGGCGACGGGCCGACGGTCCTCACCCGGCGCGATTGGGAGGACACGACGAGCCTGCGTCTCGGCCTCGAAGGGGACATCACCGAGAGCTTCATGCTGTTCGGCGGCGTCGGCTACGAGCCCTCCCCCGTCCCCGCCTCGACGGTCGAGCCCGGCTTCCCGCGCGGTGACGCCATGGTCTACGCCGCGGGCTTCAGCTACAGCTTCCCGCAGATCTCCTTCGACGTCGGCTACTCGTTCCACGAGCACAACAACCGCCGGGTCGAGGGGCAGGAGCTCCTGAACCCGGCGGCGGGAGGCCGCTACACCGCGAGCTTGCAGGCCTGGGCCTTCGCGGTGCGCTGGAGGTATTAGGCCGGGGTCAGGGCCGGCCGGTCCACCGCGATCTCCCGGAACATCCCCGGCTTGTAGGCGGTGATCCTGCCGGTGAAGGCCGAGGCGGCGACTGTCAGCGGGGAGGCGAGCCAGAGCTTGCCCGGGCCGGAGCGGCCCTTGTAGTTGCGGTTGATGGCGCTGACCGTCACCTGGTCCGGGTCTTCCGAGACGCCGGGGCCGCAGCCGATGCAGGCGCCGCAGCCGGGGTGGATCAGGATCACGCCGGCGCGCTCGAAGGTGTCGGCGAGGCCGTTCCTGCGCACGAAGCTCTCGACCGCCACCGAGCCGCACTGGATCAGGAACTTCACCCCGTCGGCCACCTTGAGGCCGGCGTCCACCGCCTCCTTGACCACCTGGTGGTAGAAGATCAGGTCGTCGATCTTGCCCGCCGTGCAGCTGCCGCCGTACGCGATGTCGATCGGCACGTCGCCGATCTCGTCGACCCAGGCGCCGTTGGTCGGATCGGAGGGGACCCCTTCGTCCGGGTTGCCCGGGTGGGCGACCATGGGCCGCAGCGTCGACATGTCGATCGCGTAGACGCCGCCGTCGTACTCGGCGCCGGGGTCGGGGGCGACCACCCGCTGCCGCAGCCGCTCGACGTCGACGCCGGGCCGCCACTCGGCCAGCCAGCGGAAGGTCTCGTCGTCGGCGACGACGATCGCGGTGCGGGCCGAGCACTCGGTCGCCATGTTGGTGAGCGTGGCGCGCTCGTCCATGGAGAGGGTGGCGACGCCGGGGCCGGTGAACTCCATGACGCGGTTGAGCGTGAGCTGCGGCCGGGCGTACTCGAGCAGGATGTGGAGCATCAGGTCCTTGGCCGTGACCCCCGGCCGCAGCTTGCCGTTCAGCTCGAAGCGGATCGACTCGGGGACCTCGACCTGGGTGAAGCCGGCGTGCACGAGGTCGGCGTACTCGGTGGCGCCGACGCCCCAGGCCAGGGCGTTGTTGACCCCGCCCATGCAGGTGTGGCTGTCGGTGGCCTGGATGAAGTCGCCGGGATCGATCAGGTGCTCGCGCGCCACCTCGTGACAGATGCCGGGCGAGATGCCGTCCTGGGCCGAGAAGTCGCGCACCCCGGTGTGGCTCTGGAACTCGCGCTGGAGCCGCCGCAGCGTCTCGATCTTGTCGCTGAAGGCCCGCATCTTCGGGACCTCGTCGGCGTAGATCAGGTGGTCCTCGAAGACGGCGAACTTGCCAGGGTTCCGGACCTGGTAGTCGGTCCCGTACTCCTGCTCCAGGAAGTAGTGGACCTGAGCGGTGGTGAACTCGTGCGAGTAGCCGCCGTCGACCTGGACCACCACGGCGTCGCCGGGCTTCACGGAGTGGGGGCCGCCGCCGAGCATGTGGCGGGCCAGGATCTTCTCCGCCATGGTCATCGGCCGCGGGCCGGTGTCGGGCCGCGGCAGCTCGAGCTCGCCGGCGGCCACCGCCTTGGAGAACGGGAACAGGCCGCCCTGCCGGATGACCAGCCGCGTGATCGGGTCCCAGCCCTCGCAGAACTCCGTGAGCTGGATCCCCTCGCCGGCCTGCAGCCGCCGGAGCTGGCCGTGATCGCCCATCAGCACGCCCTGGTTGATGTTGTTGCGGGCGTGGATCGGCGCGAAGGAGGCGGCGACGGCGAGCCGGATGCCGGACCACTTCTCCGCCTGCACCGCGGTTTCGCGCGAGCTGCCCACTCCCTTGCGGTAGCCGGAGACGATGACCTCGAAGTTGCCGTCGATCAAGGCGTCGCGCTCGAACAGCCGCTTGCCGTCCACGATCAGGCCGGCATAGGCGTCGCGGGCCAGGTCCTCGGGCCGGTGGCTGAAGCAGACCCAAGCGGGAGTCATGGCGTCGGTATTGATG
>JBKKAU010000759.1:0-4812 GCA_046714475.1 Thermoanaerobaculia bacterium | reverse complement strand
ACCGAGATCTACACCTCTCTTTTCGTCGGCTGGGTCTGTTGTGTATAAGAGACAGGCCCGGTGCCCGTCCGAGGACGGGCGCCGTCCGGGCGTGTGGGGGGCCGACCGCAACAAGAAGAAGAAGGGCGTCAAGAAGCCCGGCATGCACGGCCCCGGCGAGGAGGATCTGAACAAGGTCCTGACACTGCAGGACCTGGAGGGCGATGACGAGGATTTCGCCACGGCCACCGGTCGCCGGCGCCGCCGCGTCGCCCGCAAGGAGGAGGAGAAGGAAGAGGGCGGCAAGGTGCTCTCGTTCAAGAAGGCCCCTCCGGAAGGCCCGGTGACGGTCAGCGAGGGCATGACCCTGCGCGAGTTCGCCGAGAAGCTCGGCGTCAAGGTCCGCGACCTGATGAAGGCGCTGTTCAACCGCGGCATCCTGGCCAACATCAACCAGGTCATCGAGCCGGAGCTGGCGCAGAAGATCGCCAACGACCTCGGGGTCGACATCATGGTCGTCTCCTTCGAGGAGGAGGCGCAGTTGCGCGAAGAGGCCGGCACGACCACCGAGACCGCCGAGACGAACCGGGTCGGGCGCGCGCCGGTGGTCACCATCATGGGCCACGTCGACCATGGCAAGACCTCGCTGCTCGACGCCATCCGCTCCTCCAAGGTGACGGAGAGCGAGTTCGGCGGCATCACGCAGCACATCGGCGCCTACCAGGTCCAGGTCAATGGCCGCGCCATCGTCTTCCTCGACACCCCGGGCCACGAGGCGTTCACCATGATGCGGGCGCGCGGCGCCAAGGTGACCGACATCGTCGTGCTGGTGGTGGGGGCGGACGACGGCGTCATGCCGCAGACCGTCGAGGCGATCGACCACGCGCGCGCCGCCAAGGTGCCGATCGTGGTGGCGATCAACAAGATGGACAAGGCCAACGCCAACCCCGACCGGGTCAAGAAGGAGCTGTCCGACCGCGGGCTGATGTCCGAGGACTGGGGCGGCGACACGGTCATGGTGCCGATCTCGGCGCTGCGCAAGGAGGGCATCACCGAGCTGATGGAGATGATCCTGCTCACCGCCGACATCCTGGACCTCAAGGCCAACCCCGACCTGCGGGCGCAGGGCGCGGTGCTCGAGGCGCGCAAGGACATCGGGCGCGGCATCGTGGCCACCGTGCTGGTCCAGAACGGCACGCTCAAGGTGGGCGACATCTTCGTCACCGGCAACACCTGGGGCCGGGTGCGCTCGATGAGCGACGACCTCGGCAACCGCGCGCAGTCGGCCGGTCCCGCCACCCCGGTCGAGGTCCCCGGCTTCAACGACGTCCCCGACGCCGGCGACCTCTTGCAGGTGGTCGAGGACGAGTCGCGGGCACGCGGCATCGTCGACTTCCGCCAGGAGGAGCACCGGCGGCGCGGCCTCACCCCGGTACAGGCGCGGCTGTCGCTGGAGCAGCTCTTCGACCGCATCCAGGAGGGCGAGGTCAAGGACCTGCCGGTGGTGCTCAAGGCCGACGTGCAGGGCTCGGTCGAGGTGCTCCGGGACGCCATCACCAAGGCGAGCACCGAAAAGGTCAAGGTGCAGGTGATCCACTCCGGCGTCGGGGCGATCTCGATCAACGACGTGCTGCTGGCCTCGGCCTCCAAGGCGATCATCATCGGCTTCAACGTCCGCCCGGAGCGCAGCGCCGTCGAGCTCGCCGAGAAGGAAGGGGTGGACGTCCGGCTGTACACCATCATCTACGAGCTGATCGACGAGCTCAGGAAGGCGATGACCGGTCTGCTCGACCCCACCTTCCGCGAGGTGTCGAGCGGCCGCGCCGAAGTCCGCGACACCTTCAAGGTGCCGCGCATCGGGACGATCGCCGGCTGTCACGTCCTCGACGGCGTGATCCCGAGGAGCGCCTCGGTCCGCCTGTTGCGCGACAACCGCGTCATCCACGAAGGGAAGATCGCCTCCCTGCGGCGCTTCAAGGACGACGCCTCCGAGGTGCGCGCCGGCTTCGACTGCGGCATCGGCCTGGAGCGGTTCCAGGACGTGAAGCCGGGCGACATCATCGAGGCCTACACCCGCGAAGAGGTGGCGCCGTCGTTGTAAGGACCCGATGATCGTCGGGATCTGCGTTTTCGAGCTGCACCTCCCCTCCTGCCGCAGCCTCAAGGACAAGCGGCGGGTCGTCAAGTCGTTGGTCGACCGCATCCACCAGCGATTCCGGATATCGGTGGCGGAGACCGGCTTTCACGACCTGCACCAGCGGGCGGAGATCTCGATCGCGGCGGTGGCCGCGAGGGGGGAGAGCGAGATGGACAGGATGATGGAAGAGATCCGCTCCCTGGTCGACGGGGAGACGGAGGCCTGGCTCACCCGTTGGGAGCCACAGCTCCTGGAGGGGGAGGGATGAGCCGCCGGACCGGCCGGGTGGGCGACCTGATCCGCGCCGAGCTGTCGGACCTGCTGCTGCGGCACGTCCGCGACCCGCGGGTCCGGCTGGTGAGCGTGACCGATGTGGAAGTGAGCCCCGACCTGCGCCACGCCGTCGTCAAGGTGTCGGTGTTGGGTGATGAGGAGGAGCAGCGCCTGGAGACGATCGAGGCGTTGCGGCATGCCCGGGGATACCTGCGGACCGAACTGGCCCGCCGGCTGCGGATGATGCGCGTCACACCGGAGCTCATCTTCGAGCTCGACCGCGGCGCCGAATACAGCCAGAGAATCTCAGAGATCTTGGAGAGCCTAGACGATGGGCGGGATGAAAGCTCCTGAAGACCTGTTGCGGCGAGTCCGCCAGGGTAACCGTTTCCTGCTGACCAGCCACGTCAACCCCGACGGCGACGCCCTCGGCTCCGAGCTCGGCTTGGCGCGCCTGTTGCGCCGGCTGGGCAAGGGGGCCGTGGTCTGGAACCGGGACGTGATGCCGACCGTCTACCGGCCTCTGCCCGGCAGCGACCGTATCCACACGGGCGAGGAGCCGCCGGCCGGCTTTCCCGAAGTGTTCGACGCCGTCATCGTGCTGGAGTGCCCGAGCCCCGACCGCACCGGTCTGGAGCAGCACCTGGGCTCGCTGCCGATCATCAACATCGACCACCACCTGGGCAACCAGCACTACGGCGTCGTCAACTGGGTCGACTCCGCGGCGCCGGCGGTCGGCGAGATGGTCTACCGGCTGGCGCAGGGGCTCAAGGTCTCGCTCGACGCCGAGACCGCGGCCTGCCTCTATCTCACGCTGGTGACCGACACCGGCGGCTTCCGCTACTCCAACGCTACCGCCGCCGCCTTCGAGGCCGCCGCGGCGCTGGTGCGCGACGGCGCCCGCCCCGAGCAGGTGTCGCAGTGGCTCTACGAGAGCCAGCCGATGTCGGGGATGCTGCTGCTGCGCGAGATGCTGCGGACGCTCGAGCTGCACGAGGGCGGCCGGGTGGCGACGGCGCGGCTCACCCTGGAGATGTTCCAGATGGCCGGCGCCTCCTCCGGCGACTCCGAGGGGCTGATCGACTACCCGCGCTCCATCGCCGGGGTCGACGCCGTGGCGCTGATCCGCGAGCGCGAGGACGGCACGGTCAAGGTGTCGCTGCGCAGCCGCGGCGACGTCGACGTCGAGAAGATCGCCCGCCATCACGGCGGCGGCGGCCATCGCAACGCCGCCGGCTTCACTGTGCAGGCCGACCCGAGCCCGAATGGCGAGGAGATCCGCCGGCAGGTGGCCGAGGAGCTCGCCGCCGTGCTTCCGGCCGCGCAGGAGACCGTCGAGGCATGAAGGACGGCCTGCTGCTCATCGACAAGGAGCCCGGCTTCACGTCGCACGACGTGGTGCAGAAGGTGCGCAGGATCCTCAAGCAGAAGAAGGTCGGCCATTGCGGGACGCTGGACCCGGACGCGACCGGCCTGCTCCTGCTTACGCTGGGCACCGCCACCCGTCTGACCCGCTTCCTGATCCGCGCGCCCAAGGTCTACGAGGGCGTCATCCGGTTCGGGATCACGACCGACACCTACGACGCCGCCGGCAAGGTGGTGTCCGAGGCGCCGGCCGAGGCGGTCGCGGCGCTGACGCGGCAGACGGTCGAGGAGGGGATGCGGCGCTTCGAAGGGACGATCGAGCAGCAGCCGCCCCCCTACTCCGCCAAGAAAGTCCAGGGGGTCAAGTACTACGAGCTGGCCCGCCGCGGCGAGGAGATCCCCGAGGACACCAAGGAGGTGACGGTCTACGAGCTCAGCCCGCTCGCTGAGGGCGACGAGGGCGGCGATCTCGAGGACGGCCGCCTGCGGTTCCGGCTGGCCTGCTCGTCCGGCACCTACGCGCGCGGCCTGGCGCACGACCTGGGGGTGGCGCTCGGCTGCGGCGCGCACCTTGCGGAGCTGCGCCGCATCAAGATCGGCAACTTCAACGTCGCGGAGGCGGCGACGCTGGCGCGGCTCGACGAGGCCGTACAGGCCGGCGAGCCGGTCGGGCCGGCGTGGATCTCCTTCGACCAGATCCCGCTCCCCTTCGACGAGGTGACGGCCGACCCCCAGCAGGAGCACCGCATCACCCACGGCCAGACCGTGCTGGTGCGGGAGCTCCAGAGCGACGAGGGGGACTGGGTCAAGCTGGTGAACCGGCGGCGCGAGTTCATCGCCGTGGGAACCGTCGTCGAAAGGATCGGCTCCGCCGGGGTCGGCATCGTCCAGCCCCGCGTGGTCTTCCGCTAAACGTCCCGTATCCAGGTTGTGGTAGAATCCCATCCGGAAATGTGTAAGGAGGAGTTTGCTTTGGCGCAGACCATAGAGATGAAGACGCAGACGATCACGGAGTTCCGGGTCCACGAAAAGGACACCGGTTCGCCCGAGGTGCAGGT
>JBKKAU010000758.1:0-6172 GCA_046714475.1 Thermoanaerobaculia bacterium | reverse complement strand
GCCGAGCCGCGCGAGGTCGGCGGTGCTGGCGAGCGCCGCCGCGTCCGGGCCGAAGCGGCGGCGGCAGGCCTCGACCATCTCCTCGCTGACGTCGATGCCGCGGTAGCGGACGTCGAGCCCGCGCTCGCGGCAGAAGGCGAGCAGCTCGCCGTTGCCGCAGCCGACGTCGAGGAGCGTGGGCGAGCCGGAGAGGTCGAGGTGGCGCAGCAGCACCTCGAAGCGCAGCCGTTGCGAGGCTTCGTCCTTCCAGTCCATGCCGCGGGCGCTGTCGCCGTGGGCGCGGTAGCGGTCGCCGTAGTAGTCGCGGACGCCGCGCAGCAGGTCCGGCAGCTCGTCCGCCACGTGCCTCAGCCCTGGCCGGCCCGGTAGAGCCGGTCCTCGGGGGCGCGGTAGAACTCGTCGAGGCTGGTCACCACCCGGGTATACCAGCCGAGGATCTGCTGCGTGCGGGGGGCCTGGGCCAGGACCACCTCGTCGCCCAGCGCCCGTACGTAGTCGACCTGCTGCTTGAAGTAGGAGCGGGTGAGCTGCTGGTTGACCGCCATCCGGTCGCGCCCCGAGAGGTTGCGGCCGGCGGCGTGCCAGAGGGTCGAGTCGAAGACCAGCATCGAGCCGGCCGGGCATTCGACGGCGACCGCGCGGTCGCGCAGCGAGCCCTCGTCCGGGCGCTCCGCGCGCTGGTGGGTGCCGGGGACGACCAGCGTCGCGCCGTTGTCGCGCGTGAACTCGTCGACGGCGAACATGGTGTTGATCGAGCAGAGATAGCCGTTCAGGACCCGCCGGAAGTCCATGTGGAAGTTGAGCTGGAAGAGGTCGGCGCGCTGCGCGGGGGCCACGGGAGGCAGCACCAGCCCGTTCTGGAGGTGGAGGATGGCGGTGCCGGACACGGTGTGGTCGACCACCTCCAGCACCTCGGGCATCTCGAGCAGGCGGAAGAAGACCGGCTCGAAGAGCATGGGGAGGCGGACCACCCCGAGCTCGCCGGCGCGCTCCAGGCGCTCGACGCCGACCGCTTCGTGGACGCGCCGCTGCGCCCGGTAGAGCGCCTGGCGCAGCTCGCCGAGCAGCTCCGGCTCGAGGACCCCTTCGACGACGGCGCAGCCCTGCTCCCGCACCCCCTCGAGGACCGTGGGGAGCCAGTCCGCCGCGCCGCGCGTGGTTCTCGGTATCACCCTGTGGCTCCGTGGTTTACAAAGGCTCGAAACAGCGGGAGTATAACAGGCCCTATGAAGATGGTCCGACTCGACCCGCCGGGCTCCTTCTGCCAGGTCGAGGCGGTCTGGGACCGGCTCGACAAGAGCGGCCGGACCTTCCTCGAAGCGGGCTGCGGCGCCGGCGCGCTGGCGGCCGAGCTGTGCCGCCGCGGCTGGACCGGCATCGGCGCCGACGTCTCCGCCGACGCGGTCCGGATCGCCGCCGAGACCCTGGAGCCGTACCTGCGCCAGGGCCGTTTCCGGCTGCTCCAGGCCGACCTCCAGGAGCTGGGTCCCGAGGTGGGGCCGGTCGACGCCGGGTTGAGCCTGATGACCATGGAGCACTTGGAGGACGACACCGGCTTCGTCCGCTCGCTGGCGCGCTTCGTCCGTCCCGGGGGGCAGGTGATCGTCGGCGTCCCCGGCCGCATGGACCGCTGGAGCTTCGAGGACGAAGTGGTGGGGCACGTGCGCCGCTACGAGCGCGCCGGCCTGGAGGCGGTGCTGCGCCGGGCCGGGCTCCGGGACGTGGAGGTCTGGTCGGTCTCGGTGCCGGCCGCCAACCTCCTGTTCCATCTCGGGAGCCTGCTGGTGCGCCGGGCGACCCCGGCGGCGACCTTGCGCCAGAGCCGGCGGGAGCAGACCGAGACCAGCGGCATCCGGGAGATCCCCTGGAAGACGGTCTTCCCGGCCCCCTTCCGCCTGCTGCTCAACCGCTACACCCTGTACCCGCTGTTCGTGCTGCAACGGCGCTTCTACCGCACCGGCCTGGGGCTCACCCTGCTCGCCTCCGGCCGGGTGCCGGGTTAGAGGTCGACCTCGTCGCTCGTCTTGTCGAGCAGCCTGGCGCGCTGCGGCACATAGACCCCGCCCTCGACCGTGTCGCCGAGGATCACCGCGCCGGCGCCGAGCAGGGTGCGCGGCGCGATGGTGATGGAGTTGCGCAGCGTCACGTTGACGCCGATGAAGCAGTAGGCGCCGATCCGCACGTGGCCGGAGACCACGACGTGCGAGGCGATGAAGCAGTGGTCCTCGATCACCGCGTCGTGGCCGATGTGGTTGCCGCTCCACAGCGTCACGTCGTTGCCGATCCGCACCTCGGGCTGGATGGTGTTGTCCTCCAGGATGAAGCAGTTGTCGCCCACGGGATGGTCGGTGAGGAAGGTGCAGCGGCTGCTGACGTAGCTGACCAGCCGGTAGCCGAGGCCGCGCGCCGCCTCGTACTTGGCGGCCCGCGCCCGGTTCATCCGGTTGTAGCTCAGGGCGACGAACATCTGGAAGCGGTCGGGCGGGTAGAGCCGCGTCACCTCGTCGAAGCCCACCAGCGGCAGGCCGCGGAAATCGTCCCCTTGACGGTACTCGCGGTCGACGGTAAAGGCCACGACCTCGTGCTCGCTGTCGCGCGTGAAGTAGACGTGCGCCAGCCGCGCGATGTCGCCCGCCCCGAAGATCACGATCTCGGCCATGTCCCGTCCCCGTCGAAATTGACCTTCCTCTGCACCAGATAGAGAGGCCGCTGTTTGACCTGGTCGAAGACCTTGCCGATGTAGATCCCCACCACGCCGATCGAGAGCAGGACCATGCTCGTCGACAGCAGGATGAGGACCATGATGGAGGTCCAGCCCTCCTTGAACCCGTGGAGGAAGTAGCGGATGACCAGGAAGGCCGCGGCAAGGATGGAGGCGGTGAAGAAAAGGAAGCCGACGCCGATCGCCAGGTAGAGCAGGCGGTCGGACTGCGACGTGAAGCCGTCCACGGCGTGCCGCACCAGGGCCTTGAAGGTGTACGAGCTCCTGCCCTTGTGGCGCTTCCGGTGCTCGATGGCGACCGCGGCCGAGTCGAACCCCAGCCAACGCAGCACCACGAGGTAGTGCCGGTGGGTGTCGCGCACCTGGCGGAACGCCTCGACCGCCGTGCGGCTCAGGATGGAGAAGGCGCCGACGTTGGCGTCGACGCCGCGGCCGGAGGAGAGCCAGTTGAGCCCGGCCGCGAACAGATGACCGAAGAGGTTCTTGGCCGCTCCGTGCTCGCGCCTCTCCTTGACCGTGTAGACGATCTCGTACCCCTCGCGCGCCTTGTCGTAGAGGTCCCGGATGTACTTCGGGTCGTCCTGGAGGTCGCAGTCCATGACCACCACCCACCGGCCGCGGGCGTGGTCCAGCCCGGCGGTGATGGCGTAGTGCTGGCCGAAGTTGCGGCTGAGCTGGACCCCCTTGACCCGGGGGTCGCGGGCGCAGGCCTCGGCGATCCGGCTCCAGGAGCGGTCAGGGCTGCCGTCGTCGACCAGGACGATCTCGAACCGGTCGGTGATCTTCGACGCCTCCTCGGTGATGCGGCGAACCAGCTCGGGGACGATCTCCTCGGCGCGGTAGACCGGGCTGACGACGGACAGCAGGGGCGCGGCATCGTCCGGCGGCGGCGAGGTCACGGCGCGTCCGCTTCCAGGAAGGTGATGGCGAAACCCTCGACGGGGCCGGGGACCTCGCGCCGCGCGATCAGCCGGGTCGAGAAGCCGATGCCGCGCAGCGACGCCTCCGCCTTGGCATAGGCGCCGGGGTCGGTCGAGAGCACGGCGATCCGCGTGCCCGGCTCGAGGTACGCGCCGTCACACATCAGGCCCTTGCTGTCGACGTTGGGGAAGCCGGTGTTCAGCAGGTGCGAGCAGAGCATGAAGGTCGTGGCGATGACGTCGTAGAACTGGCCATGCGCCGGCTCGTCGAAGTTGTACCAGATCCGCGGCACCTCCCGGGTCCTGCCGGGGTCCTGGAAGCGCTGGGCGTCGATCTCGTCGAAGCTCCGGGAGATCTGCAGGAAGGTGCCGCGCCCGTCGTCGCCGAAGGGGCCGAAGGTGCGGGAATACCGGGTGAGCTCCCAGCTCGCGAACTGCGACGCGGCGAGGCAGAGACCGAAGGCCGCCGCCGCGCGGGGCCCTCGCGCCCGCAGCCAGAGCACCAGGGCAAGGACGAGGCCGAGGAGGAGCGACAGCACCACGGGAGAGCCGATCCACCGCTGGAGGCTCACCGGGTCGGCGTCGACCGGGTTGGGGAGCGCCAGGGCGAGCCCCCACACCCCGGCGAGGAGGGCCAGGACGCGCGGCCGGGTCTCCTGGAGGACCTCCGCGATCTGGCCGGCCAGCGCCAGGAAGACCGGCGGCAGGAGCAGGCTGCCGTAGTAGACGTATTGCAGCACGCCCATGTCGGCATGGAGTTGGAGCCCGGCCATCAGCGCCGCGAAGGCCAGGAGCTGGACCTGCGTGAAGACCAGGAACCGCCGCCGCGCCGCGTCGGGCTCGCCGCGCAACCGCGCCAGCAGCACGACCGCGCCGACACAGACCGCCGCCGGCAGGGCGAGCCAGGCGGCCTTGGCGAGCCACTGGTAGGTCGCCTCCCGGAACGGGTTGGGCTGCTGCGTGGCGCTGTACGAGAAGCGGAGCGACGAGAGGAGGTAGAGGAACGGGCCGCCGAACGCCCGGTTGACCGCCCCGAAGACGACGAAGAGCCCGGCCGCTCCCGCGCCCGTGAGCAGGAGGCTCTGCGGGAGCGGACGCCGCTCCGTCCCGGCCGGGACGGCGAGGAAGTAGGCGGCGAGCCAGGGGAGGTAGACCGCGTAGAACAGGTTGGCCGTCACCATGGCCATGGCGGCGGCCCCGGCCAGGACCAGGCAGAGACGCCAGCGGGATCGATGGGTGGCGAGCGCCAGCAGCGCCAGGGCCGCCAGGGCGTAGGTGATGCCGAAGCCGTCGACGTAGTTCCAGCCGATCGCCAGGAGGAAGAACGGATGGCAGCCCAGGGCCAGGGTCGCCAGCAGCGCCACGCCGCGGTCCAGATGGAGCTTGCACAACGTATAGAAGGAGAAGACCGCGGCCCAGTACAGCGCCAGGTGCAGGACCAGGTTGGCGGCGAGAGGCGGCAGGAGGTGATGCGCCACCCAGCCCGGCAGGATCGCCGACAGGCGCGACGCGTAGTAGTGCTGGGAGAACTCGCTCGCGTACTGGGACAGGTTGTTGAAGTAGCCGTAATAGATCCAGGTGTCGCGGAAGGGGCCGCTGAAGATCCAGTTGGGGTCCACCGCCAGGAGCGCGAACGGCAGGAGCAGCGGCACGGCCAGAAGACGGTCGCGAAGGAACGACGGCGCCGCGGCGTTCACGCGGGCGGACGTCTGACGGTACCGGAGAGCCTCCAACATAGGGCTTGGGCGGGGAATCGACAGCCGAGTATAGCTCACATTTTCCGCGCCCATGGTATACGTCCCGGGTGCGCAGCACCGAAAGCAGCGAAACGGCATCGGAGGCCGGGAGGGGTGGCGGTCCGGCGCACCGCTCGGGGGGGCTCTACCGGCTGCTCGAGTCGGCCCGCGGGTACGAGCTCTTCCAGGACCTCCTGGGGGCGTACCCGGCGCAGCGCCGCTTCGTGGCCGAGGTGCTCCGCCCCTGGCCGGGCGCCCGGCTCCTCGACATCGGCTGCGGCGCCGGAGAGTTCCTCACCTTCCTGCCGGACGGCGTGTCGTATACCGGCTACGACCTGAACCCGCGCTACATCGAGACGGCGCGCCGGCGCTACGGCGGGCGGGCCGATTTCCATTGCGCGCCGGCCGGCGCGCCGCCGGAGGGCCTGCTGCGCGGCGGCTTCGACATCGTCCTCGCCAAGGCGGTCCTCCATCACCTGGACCGCCGCGAGGCGGACGGGCTGGCCGGCGTGGCCCACCGCGCCCTGCGGCCCGGAGGGCTCCTGGTGACCATCGATCCTGTCTTCCACCCCGGCCAGGCGCTGCTCGCCCGCTGCCTGATCGCGCTCGACCGCGGCCGGCAGGTGCGGACCCCCGAAGGTTACCGGGAGCTGCTCGCCGGGCGCTTCGAGCTGCTGGAGTCGGAGGTGAAGACCGACCTCCTGCGCGTCCCCTACAGCCACTTCTTCATGCGGGCGCGGAAGGCGTGAGGCCAGAGGGCGCCATGAATGGCGCCCCTACAGATCAGTTACCCC
>JBKKAU010000757.1:0-1907 GCA_046714475.1 Thermoanaerobaculia bacterium | reverse complement strand
ACCCAGCGAGCCGCCGCTGCCGACCGTCGCGACCGCGGCCAGCGCGTTGAACAGCACCGGCCTGACCGGGATCTTGCCCCCGGACAGCGCCACCGCCTCGATCATCGACGCCATGCCGCCGCCGCCGACCGGGCAGCGGGCGATCCAGGTGATCAGCCCGACCAGCAGGCCGCCGAACGCCGGCGCCGCCACCACCCACCAGCGCGGCACCTCCCCCGCCGCCTCGACCAACCCTCCCGGCGAGCGCCAAAGCAGCGCCTGCAGGAGATCGATCAGCCAGTGGACCGCGGTGCCCAACAGGCCGGCGACCACCCCGACCAGGCCGATCAGGGCGTAGAAGATGCGGTCCTCGCGCGTGGCGAGACCGAAACGGCGGGCGAGGGTGAAGTCCAGCGAGCGGGCCCATCCCCGCAAGCGCCGTCCCCAAGCCGCGGTGCGCTCTCCCATACGGAGGGGAATGTATCAGGCCGGGGCCAAGGAAGGACCAAGCCTACTTGCTATTCCATACAGATGCTCATTGGTGTATAAATGCACCGTTGGGGTCGCGCCAGCCGTAAGGCGACCGAAGCCTCCCGGGAGCCCGCCGATGAGCGTCCGCCGTCGGTCCTGGGGTCCCACGGCGGAAGTCTCGCCCCGCGGTACCACCTGCCTGATCCCGCGGCGCTGTGCCAGCCGCGCGCCAAGATTCGAGGGGACCGGTGAAAGCCGGTCCCCTTCGCCTTTCTGCGGTCCTTGTTCCGCGCCGCGATGCCATGGTCTTGCCGCCGCGGTTCCTTTCGGGGCTACAATCGTGCGACCCTGCGGTCCCCCCGTTTCACCACGGGCACTTTTCGGCTTGGAGGCGCGCGATGTTTCCGGTGCTCCTGCACCCCGACCTGTATCGCCGGCTGCGGCAGAGCACGCGCACGGTCCGTTCGCGGGTGCGCAAGACGTTGCTGCGCCTGCGCGACGGGCACTGGGGCGGCGGCACCCGCGTCAAGCGGCTGCGCGGCATCGGGCGCCCGGTCTACGAGGCGCGCACCGATTCCGGCGACCGGTTGCTCTTCACCGTCACCCGGGCGGCCCCGGGCGGCTCCGCGGACCTGACCTCCCATCTCCAGGTCTGGGACCTGGTCGAGCACGACGACGTGGAGCGGACGGCGCGCCGCAACCGGGCGCCCGAAGCCGAGTTCCTGGAGCTCGAGCCGCTCGAGGAGTTCGAGATCGACGAGCCGCCGCCGCACCCGGAGGCGGACTTCTCCGAGGTGGCCGGCGAAGAGGGGGACCCTCTGCTCCAGTTCCTCCTGCCGCCGGCAGACCTCGCCCTGCGCCCCGAGGAGGGGATCACCGGCGGGGTCCGCTGGTTCCGCTTCGACCAGGCCCTGCTGGCGGACGAAGAGGAGTTCCAGCACCTGCTCGACGCCGGCGGCGACGAGCTCGAGCTCAAGCTGACCCGCGACCAGTACGAGGTGCTCGACGCTCCCGGCCCGATCCTGCTCGCCGGCAGCGCGGGCAGCGGCAAGACCACCATCGCCGTACAGCGTCTGGTCGAAGCCTCGCTGCCGCCGCAGCCGCCGGCCCGGCTCTACCTCTCCTATAGCGGCCAGCTCGTCGAGCACGCGCGCCGCCTGTTCCGCGACCTGGCGGCGGCCCGCGGCCTCGACCCCGAGCGCGACCCGCCGAGCTTCTTCACCTTCGGCGACCTCTACCGGTCGCTGATCCCGCGCGACTTCCAGGAGCACCAGGCGCGGCCGATGAACGAGGCGATGTTCCGGGACTGGTTCCGCAAGTCGGGCCGCTCGCTCGACCCGGCGCTGGTCTGGGAGGAGCTGCGCAGCATTCTCAAGGGGGCCTGCCTCTCGCCCACCCAGCCGATGCTCGACGAGGCGGCCTACTTCGAGCTGGGGCGCAAGCGCGCGCCGCTGTTC
>JBKKAU010000756.1:0-11230 GCA_046714475.1 Thermoanaerobaculia bacterium | reverse complement strand
CGATCCGCGGCAACGTCGACACCCGGTTGCGCAAGTGGCGCGAGAGCGGCGCCGGGGCCGTGGTGCTCGCCCGGGCCGGGCTCGCGCGGCTCGGGCTCCTCGACCTCCCCGCGTACCCGCTCCCGCCCGAGGTAATGCTGCCCGCTCCGGGCCAGGGGGCTCTCGCCGTCGAGGTCCGCGCCGGCGGTCCGGCGGAGCCGATCTGCCGCGTGCTGGACCACTCCCCCACCGCCCGCGCCGCCGAGGCCGAACGCCGGATCGTCGCCGCCTTCGGCGGGGACTGCACGCTGCCGCTCGCCGCGTGGGCCCGGCCGGAAGGGAGCGAGGGGCGGATCCGGTTGACCGCCCTCCTGGTGACTCCGGATGGGCGGCATGCCGCCCGCGGCGAGGCGGTGGGCGACGGCCCGGCCGAGGCGGCCGAGGCCTGCGTCGCCGCGATGCGGGAGGACGGAGCGGAGGAGGTCCGGGCACGCATCCGCCGGGAGACCGGCCGTTGACCGGGACCGGGCCGCTCGCGGGTCTGCGCGTCGTCGTGACCCGGGCGGCCCGCCAGGCCGAGGGGCTCTCGGCCGCTTTCGAGAGAGCCGGCGCGACCGTCGAGGCCCTCCCCCTCCTGGAGGTCGTCCCGCCCGCGGACTCCCGGCCGCTCGAACAGGCCGCGTCGGAGCTGGCCCTCTACGACTGGCTGGTCTTCACCTCCGCCAACGCCGTTCAAGCCTTCCTGCCGCTCGCCGGCGAAGCGCTCCCGTCCCATCTCCAGGTTGCCGTCGTCGGCCCGGCGACCGCCGAAGCGCTCGCGGCGTACGGCATCGAGCCGCACCTCCAGGCCCGGCGCGCCGACGCGGAGGGCCTGCTCGCGGAGCTGGCTCCACGCATCGGCCGCCGCGAGCGGATCCTGCTCCCGCAGGCGGCCGACGCCCGGCCCACGCTCCTTGAAGGATTGATGCGGTCCGGCGCCGAACCCGCCGCGGTGACCGCCTACGACAAGCGCCTGCCCTGCGAGGCGGCGCAACGTGCCGGAGAGCTCTTCTCGGGCTCCCCTCTCGGCTGGGTGACCTTCACCAGCCCGCGCATCGTGCGGCATTTCGTCGAGCTGCTCGGAGCGGACTGGGGGCGGCGCCGGCCGGAGCTGCGGGCCGCCTCTATCGGTCCGGTGACCAGTGCCGAGCTCCGGCGGCAGGGTGTCGAGCCCGCCGCCGAAGCGGTGATGCCAGGAGACGCGGAGATGGTGGAGGCGGTCAGGGCAGCGGCACCCGCCAAGCGCCGCGGCCGTGGGTGAAGGCGAACAGGTTCCGGCCCTGGATCGACAGCGATTCGGTCACCACGTTGGCGAAGCCGGTGTTCTCGACCGCCCAGGTCGCGCCGCCGTCGGTGGAGACGAAGACCCCCAGGTCGGTCCCGAGATAGAGACGGCTGCCGCTGTTCGGGTCGACGACGATCGAGTGGGCGGGGACGTCCGGCAGGTGGCCGGCTCCCGAGCCGTCGAGAGGCGACCAGGTCGCGCCGCCGTCGGTGGTCCTCCAGACGTGAACGCCGCCGAAGTTCGGGTAGGTGGCATAGGCGGTGTTCTCATTGCGCGGGTCGAAGGCGAGGGACGAGACGAACCCCTGGCGCGGCTGTACCGACGCCCATTCCGTGGCCCCGTCCGTGGTCGTGCCGGAGGTGGTCCGGAGGATGCGTCCGAAGGCCGTACCGGCCAGGACGCGGTTGGAGCTCAGCTGCGAGACCGCGATGGCGCTGACCACCGCCTCGTCGGGCAGCTTGGCGCTGGCCTTGGTCCATCTCTCGGCGCCGTTGTCGGTGCGCCAGAGGAAGGTACCGCCGGTCCACAGGCGTTGCGAGCTCCCGGGGTCCATCACGAAAGGCGCGATGAACAGTGAGTTCTGGTCGATGATCCCGAGGGTCGTGCGGCGCCACGCTCCGCCGCCGTTGACCGACTTGGCGATCGACAGGCCGGTGTTCTCCGCGTACAGGATGTTGGGATTGTTGGGATCGACGGCCACGTAGCCGCCGTCGCCGCCCAGGAGCTCCCGCCAGCCGTCGTGACCGGCGCCGTCGTCGCCCATCACCGTGCCGTTGTCCTGGGTGCCGCCGAAGTAGGTGGCCCCGTCCGGGAACGGCTGGCCGTGATAGAACTGCGTCACCCCATAGTTGTGGTTGAGCGGCACCCAGGTGGTCTTGCCGGCGCCGGCGTTGCACACTCCGGCGCTGGTCTTGACCGTGGCGGCGCGCGCGTTCCTGGTGCGGAAGATCCCGCCGTCGCCGGCGACGTACATCGTCTTGTTGCTGCCGCCGTTGTAGTTGGGTGGGAAGACGATCAGGTGCTGGTCGGCGTGGGAGTAACTGGGCGATCCGCCGAAGCCGACGCCGTCCGAGGCCCACCAGTAGGAGGCGAGCCCCCAGTTCTTGCCGCCGTCGTCCGAGCGGAGCAGGTCGACCCCGCCGGCCCAGACCCGGTTCGGGTCCTTGGGATCGACGGCGATGGCGTTGTCGTACCACCCCTGGTTCAGGAAGATGGCGCGGCTGGACAGTCCGCACTCCCTGGCGAAGGCCAGGAGCGGGTTGCTGAGCAGCACGCGGTTCAGCTTCTTGCCGCTGGTGTTGCGGACCTGGGCCTTCCAGCTTCCGGGATCGCCGCCGCGGATCGAACGGAACACGGCGTGCATGCCGTAGACGTAGTTCTCCCCCGGCTCGCGCGAAGGCCCCGAGACGATGCTCGCCGCCAGGGCGTAGACGATGTTCTGGTTGGAGGGCGCGAAAGCGAGCGTCGTCCGCCCCATGCCGGGGTCGCGCAACGCCACGGCCCAGCCCCCCTCCGTCTCCGCCCGTGCCTTGCGATAGACGGTGCCCTGGTCGAAGTTGCCGCAGGAGGCGAGCACGAAGTCGCCCGGCTGGTCGGTGCGGATGGCCAGGTCGAGGCAGCCGGTGAACGAATCGGGGTCGACCGCCAGGTCCCAGCTCCGCCCGGCGTCCAGAGACCTCCAGACGCCCGTGAAGGTGGCCGCGTAGAGGCGCGAGCCGCTGTGCGGGCTGACGACGATGTCGTTGACGTAATGGAAGCTCGGATTGTCCGTGGAAGCCAGCCGCTCCCAGTGCTCGCCGCCGTCGGTCGAGCGGAAGATCCCGGCGCCGCGCACGATGTCGCCCGAGAAGAAACCTTCGCCGGTGCCGGCGTAGAGGACCTGGGGGTTGGACGGGTCGAGCGCCAGCGAGGTCACCGCCAGGTTGGCCATCAGGTCGTCCAGCGCCCGCCAGCTCGCGCCGCCGTCCGTGCTCTTCCAGACGCCGCCTGCGACGCCTCCGGCGTAGAGGATGTTGGCGTTCTGCGGATGGAAGACCAACGCCCGCGTGCGCCCGCCGACGTTACCGGGGCCGAGCGGGCTCCAAGTCCCGAGGGTCGCGGCCTCGCCGACGTAGGAGAGGCCGCTCTTGTCCAGCTCGGCCCGCGACGGGACGAAGGCGCCGTTGCGGGTCGAGTACTGGGGCATGGTCCGCATCTGCTCGAGCGCCGTGAAATAGCGCTCGACCGGCACCGCGGTCTCGCCGGCCGGGGCGCGCTTCAGCCGGTAGAGCTCCTGGGCCTTGTCCGGCTGGTCGTACGGCCGCGGGACCTGCTCCGGTCCGGAAGCCTTGGCGATCTTCTTGGCGATCTTGGGGTGGCTCAGGCTCGCCTGGCCGGGCGCGTCGGCCTGCGCGCCTGGAGAAAGGGCCAGCATCGAGAGGCCCAGGGCGGCGCTCAGGAAAAGTTGTCGAGGCCCTGTGCGTGGGGAGTACGGCATCGGGGGAGTTTCTCCTTTCCGTAAGAGTGGAGCTTTCCTACACCCATCCTTCTCCATCTCCGGATCAGATACGACAGGGCTCCCCCGCTGTTGCGCGTCGAGCCGTCATCAAGAAAAGAGATCTCTATTCTAGCGCAGGATGAGTCCGGGGAGCGTCAAAAGAACAGGCATAGCCCAGGAAGGGCGGGAGATCAAGAGAGCGTCGGTACGATCCCTGAATCGAGGATAAGCCGGTCCTGAGTCAACAAAGTAGCCCCTATGACCCGAGTCGAGGCCACGATAATGCGGTCCGCGGGATCCCGGTGAAATGTAGAGGGCAGGGCGGCCACTTCGCCGGCTATGGCAGGGGTGATCGCCAACCGCTGGACGAGCGGGGGCGCGGTAGCCTGCTCCAACCAATCGCGCACCGGCAGGTCCAATTCGATACGCCGCAGAGATACCAAGGTGGCGATCTCCCAAAGGGAGATATCAGATACCCAGACGGGCGTGTCCGGCCCGACATCCTCGAGAACTTGTCGCTGCCTCGCCGAAAGGCGTTCGTCCTCCTCGAACCACCAGACGAGAATGTGGGTATCCAGAAGGAGCCTCAAGGCTCCTCAGACCTTTCGGCATGCCAATCCTCTGGCTGGAGCACGGGAGTGATGATGTCTCCCAGCGTCCTGACCGTCCCCTTCAGAGCATCCTGAGGGTAGCGGAGCTTCTCAGAGACCGCCGGCCCGACCTGGGCCACCGGCCGGCCGCGCTTGAGAATCGTGACCGTCTCACCGGTCCGGGACACCTCATCCAGGATCGCCAAGCACTTCGCCTTGAACTCTGAGGCCCGAATTGTCCGCATGTGACCACTGTACGTGACCACTTCGGGGATGTCAAAGGTTCGTTGAGCCCTCCCCCCTCCCGCGCTACACTTCCGGGGTCCAGAACCTTGAACCCGAGGCCATTCCATGAAGATCCCCGCTCTCATCCTCAAGCAGATGTACACGCTGGGCAGCCTCGAGAACGTCGAGGACGGCGTACGGTTCAGCCTCAAGAACCGGCTCTCCAACGCCACACTGACGCGCCTCCAGGAGGTGCGGATCAACGGCCGGGCGGTGCCGCTCGACCGGCTCTCCCTGGATTTGAACGGCGACCGGGTCGCCGCCTCCTCGGTGGGACCCCACAACGCCGTCGCCTTCCCCCTGGCCAAGGTGGTCCAGATCCACGCCCGGACCGACCAGCTCCCCAAGGGGCAGCACGAGATCTCCCTCTCCTTCGAGACCTCTCCTTTCGGCTCGCTCTCCTTCAAAGTCAAAGACGCCATCGCCGAGCGGGTCAAGCGGACCACTGTGCCGCACGACAAGGAGAACGACTACACGCCGCAGATGGTGCGCGAGCGCCAGAAGTTCGTCGAGGAGTACACCGGCGTCAAGCTCCAGCACATCGACAAATTCTCCTTCGCCCCCGACGCCACCCGGGGCAACATCGAGAACTTCACCGGCGTCGCCCAGGTTCCCATCGGCTTCGCCGGCCCGCTCCAGGTCAACGGCGAGCACGCCCAGGGCGAGTTCCTGATCCCGCTCGCCACCGCCGAGGGCACCCTGGTCGCCTCCTACAACCGCGGCATGAAGGTGCTCAACCTCTCGGGCGGAGTGACCTGCACGGTGGTCGGCGACAGCATGCAGCGCGCGCCGGTCTTCGTCTTCGACAACGCCCGCGACGCCCGCGACTTCGTCGCCTGGGTCGACGCGAACATCGAGCAGATCCGCGAGGAGGCGGAGGGGACCTCGAGCGTCGCCAAGCTGATCTACATCGACCGCTACCTTTCGAACAAGCTGGCCTTCCTGCGCTTCAACTACACCACCGGCGACGCCGCCGGGCAGAACATGGTCGGCCGCGCCACCTTCGCCGCCTGCAGCTGGATCCTCGAAAACCACGACAAGATCCGGCACTTCTACCTGGAGTCGAACTTCGCCACCGACAAGAAGGCGTCGCAGATCAACATCATGCGGACGCGCGGCAAGCGGGTGACCGCCGAGGCGACCATCCCGCGCGACATCCTGATCCAGCACATGCGGGTCGACCCCGAGACGCTCGCCTACCACGCCAACATCGCCAACGTCGGCGCCTTCCTCTCCGGGGCGAACAACAACGGCTGCCACTCGCCCAACGGCATCACCGCCATGTTCATCGCCACCGGCCAGGACGTCGCCAACGTCTCCGAGTCCTCCGCCGGCGTGGTCTACACCGAGGTGACGCGCGATGGCGACCTCTACATCTCGATCACCATCCCGTCGCTGATCGTGGCCACCCACGGCGGCGGCACGGGGCTCGCGACCCAGCGCGAATGCCTGGAGATCCTCGGCTGCGCCGGCAAGGGCAAGGTCAAGAAGCTGGCCGAGATCATCTCCGGCGTGGTGCTGGCGGGCGAGATCTCGCTCGCCGCCGCGATCTCCTCGCTCGACTGGGTCTCCAGCCACGAGCAGTACGGGAGAAACCGGTAGACCTCTTGCGACCGCCCTCGGGAGTCACGCCGGGGCGGCCTGTCGCCCCACCCGTCCCGGAGAGCTCGGCCGGCTCCGCCCCCTCCATCTCCGATTTCGAGCTGCTCCCCGACACCCCGCCCCACGGGCTCGTCCGCCGTTTCATCACGATCCAACGCCACCTGTTCGGGCTGCTCTTCGGCTCGATCACCGCCCACGTCCGCGAGGGGCACGCCCTCGGCAAGGGAGGGAGAGGCTTCCGGCTGCTGTTCCTCCTGGAACGGCTGCTCGCGGCGCTCACCCGCCCGTTCCTCGACCGGTCGATCGTCGACCACCCCGTCCCCGTCCAACTGCGGCGGCGGCTGGAGATCCTCGGGCCGACCTTCATCAAGCTCGGCCAGGTGCTGGCGTTGCGGCGCGACCTCCTCCCCGAGTCGATCACCGAGGAGCTCAAGAACCTCCTCGACCGCCTGCCGGTGGTGCCGTTCCCCCGCTATCTGGAGCTGATCGTCGCCGACCTCAAGCGCCCGATCGAGGAGATGTACTCCTGGGTTGACCCGGTGCCCACCGGCTCGGCGTCGATCGCCCAGATCCACCGCGCCACGACGCGCGAAGGCGCCTCGGTGATCCTCAAGGTGGTCAAGCCCGGCATCCGCGAGACCTTGACCCGCGACGCCATCCTGCTCAACGTCCTCGGCTCCCTGCTCCAGGCCTTCCTGTCCAAGTACCGGCCGAAGCAGGTGATCGCCGAGTTCGTCGAGTACACGCGGCGCGAGGTCGACCTGCGGCGCGAGGCCGACAACGCCGAGACCTTCACCGCCAACTTCCACGACCTCCCCGGCGTCGCCTTCCCCAGGATCTACCGGCAATACAGCGGCCGCAGCGTCCTCTGCATGGAGTTCTTCCCCGGCTACAAACCGAGCGCGCCCGAGGCCCAGCGGCTCACCGAAGAGGAACGCGACCTCCTGGTCGACCTGGGCGCGGCGAGCATCATCCGCATGCTCTTCAAGGACGGCTTCTTCCACGCCGACCTCCACCCGGGCAACCTGCTGATCCTGTCCGGCCCCCGGCTCGGCTTCATCGACCTCGGCATGGTGGGGCGCTTCGACGGCGACCTGCGGCGGACGCTGGTCTATTACTACTACACGCTGGTGATGGGCGACGCCGAGGGCGCGGCCCGCTACCTCGCCGCCGTGGCGCAGCCCGGCCCGGGCGCCGACCCGGTCGGGTTCCGCCGCGAGGTCACCGAGATCCTCCACCGCTGGAACCGCGCCTCCAGCTTCCGCGACTTCTCGCTCGCCGAGCTGATCATGCGCTCTGTCAACCTCGGCGCCCAGCACCGCATGTACTTCCCCGTCGAGATGGTCCTGATGGTCAAGGCGCTGGTGACCTTCGAGGGCGTCGGGCAGATCCTGAAGCCCGGGCTGGACGTAGCGTCGGCGTCGCAGGGGCACATCAACGCGATCTTCCTCGACCAGTTCAACCCGTCGCGCCTGGTCAAGGACGGCCTGCGCGGCGCGCCGGAGGTGCTCGAGGCGATCGCCAAGGCGCCGATGCTGGTCACCGAGGGGCTGCGCCTGCTCGAACAGACCACCCGCCGGGCGCCGGAGAACCCGTTGGCGGGGCTGCGCGGCACGCTGTTCGGCGGCTTCTGCATGGTGGCCGGGGCGATCCTCGCCGGCAACGGCGGCCCCTGGCCGATCTGGCTCACCCTGTTCCTCGTCGGCATCCTCGCCGCGCTCCACCGGGGGAGATGACGGATGCACCGCTACCCCTACGCCGACCAGCATCCGTACTACGAGCCATTCTCTCCGGAGTACGCAGCGGCTTTCATGGAGGAGGTCTTCGACCCGATCCTGAAGCACTACTTCCGGCCGGAGCTGATCGGCGCCGAGCGCATCCCCGACCAGGGGCCGCTGATCCTCGCCCCCAACCACAGCGGCAACGCCTTCCCCTATGACGGCATGGTGCTCGACGGCCTGCTCTGGGACAGGAGCGGCAAGAAACCCGAAACCAAGATCCGTTCGGTCTACGAGAAGGAGCTGGCGGTCACCTGGTGGATGCGGCCTTTCGGCCTCGACAACTTCTGGCGCCGCGCCGGCGGCATCGACCTGACCTTCGAGAACTTCGACCGGCTCCTGGAGCGCGGCGAACGGCTCATCTACTACCCCGAAGGCGTACCCGGTATCGGCAAGGGGTTCTGGCGCCGCTACCAACTCCAGCGCTTCAGTACCAGCTTCGTGATCCTCGCCGCCCGGCACCGCGCGCCGGTCTTCCCGGTCTACATCGTCAACGCCGAGTGGGTGATCCCCTTCTGCAGCTCCCTGAAGCCGGTCGACCGGGTGATGCAGAAGCTCTTCCGCGTGCCGTTCCTGCCGCTGCCCGCCGCGCCGCTCGCCCTGCTGCTCCCCTTCCTGTGGTACCTGGCGCTGCCGGCGAAGATGGTGTTCGTCGTCGGCGAGCCGATCGACATGGAGGACCTGCTGCGCAAGGCCGGGGTGACCGACCTCGACGACCCCGACCGGGCGCTCCTCCGCAAGGTGGCCGACCAGGTGAGGGACCGCTGCCAGAAAGAGCTGGACGTCCACGTCGAGCGCTGGGGGAACAAGCCGTACGACGCCGGCTCGCTGACGCGGGAGCTGCGCGACGCCCTCTCCCGCCGCCGCTTCTGGAAATCCATCCCCCCCGGCTGGCCCGGGAGCTTCGTACGCTTCGACCGCGACCTCCGGCGCCCGCCGGCGCGGAACGCCCTCCACGCCCTGCTGCGGGACTGGGATGTACTCGGTTTCTACCTACCGCTCGGCTGGCCTCTCCTGAACCTCGCCCGCAAGCTGCGCCGGCCGCCCTACGGCTACCGCGGCCTCACCCCCAAGGAGCGGCGCGAGATCGAAGGCAATTTCCATTGGATCCTGAAGGAAAGACCGCTGCCGCCGAAGACGGACGAGACGGCGGCAGCGGCGCATTGAGAGACGCCCCGTGGGGCGTCTCAGAATCCGACACCTTCCTATCGGTAGGCGGCGACCGTGGCGCGCGTGTTGTTCAGCACGCGGGCGTTGTCGTTCCGGGTCGCCGTACCCATCGCCCTGCCGTTATAGGTCTTGTTCGGGTTCGACCAGTAGTTGAGGCGCGCGCAGCCGAGCAGGCAGTCGTACGCCATGATGGTGCGCCATCGCGGATTGCTCCAGTTGCTCTGGAAGCCGTGGCCATAGGCGTAGGGCGTGTTCGTCGGGTCGGTGAGCGGGTCATGGCGGGCGGACTGCAGGTGCCCGATCTCATGAGCGAAAGAGTAGTACCCGGTGATGCAGCCCCAATAGGCGGCAGCGAAGGCCGTCGCCGCGGTCGAGCCGATGCCGGAGGCGAGGCCGCAGTAGGCCGTGTTGTTGATGACCAGCAGGGCGACATCGGCCGCGACGGCATCCCGGGTGGCGTGGATCTCGTCCATGAAGCCGTCGCCGGGCGTGCGGTAGCGGGCCAGGTCGGTATCGAAGTTCCCGCTCTCGGTGTAGGCGGTCACACCCTGACCGGCCAGCTCCAGGTCGATGAAGACGTCGCTGTTGGCATAACCCTGGTTGGACTCGACGACCGCGAGGTTGATCAGGCCGACGATGTCTCCCGAAGCCGCGGCGGCGGACGCCGTGTAGTTGACCAGCACCCGGATGACGGTGTCGACCTTCTCCATGGGCACGGCGCGGCGAGGCATAGGGACGACCGGCAGGTCGGCGTACTCCCCGGGATGATCGGGAGGCATGGCCTTCCGGTCGACGGCCACGATGGCATGGCCGCCGCTGCGTAGCGGCCGGATCTGATACCACTCCCCTTCGAAGTGGACGTTGCCGGTGATCTTGTCGCCGTTGCGCACCAGGGTGACGTAGTTGACCGGATTGAAACGCAGCTCCTGGAGGGAGAACGGGATGTTCGACCAGCCGAGGTCCTCGAGGACGCCGGACCACACCAGGATCCCGGACTTGTTGACATAGGACTCGACCTGATAGGCCCGCAGCTCGAGCCCGGGCTCGAGGTTAAGGATCAACGCCGCCGCCTTTTCGTTGACCGCACCGGCGTCTGCCCGCACCAGACGCAAGGTCGACGTCGCGGGGCTTTCGACCAGAGCCTGGAGCGACTCATCCAGACCCAACCCCTTCTCGCGCGAACGGTCCATGGGCGAGAACAGGGCATCCTCTGCGTGGGCCGCCCCGGCCGTGAGCGCCAGGGCAACCGCCATTCCGAGACAACGAATCCAGGTCTTCCTCATCACAACCTCCTTGTCGTGTCGTCAAGCGGACAACTCCTTCTGCCAAAGAGGGTGTTCCTGGAGGACCAAAGCGAGCGAGGTGCTCGCGATCACTGACCATGGAGGCGAGGGCATGCGGAACCCAGTCGACGTACAACTCAGAATGCAGACATACCGATATCCGACTGCTCCTTGGTCGACAAGCCATGTCGGCTCCTGCCGCCAAGTCGACGTAAGAGCAGGCTGAACATGAGTTTGGGAGTCTCTCTGCGGTCCGATGGTGGCTCGTTGATCGACAAGGATAGCGGCCGCTTTACCATTGAACGCCCGGCTTTGGAGAATTTGACTCGCCGTCACCAAAGGGCTTAAACTTCTAAGTGTCTAACTCTCAGCGGATTGCTGGGCTGGAGAAGGACCAGATCTGCACCGTTATTAGACGCGGTAAGGCATTTCGCAAAGGTAGAATCATAGGTTGAACAGACCCGCGGAGCGGGAGATTTAGATTTAAGATTCGGTTCCAGTCCCGACCTTCTTTAATCCTTTCCAAAGCAGTGGTTCCCAGGCCCCTCCCGCCTGCCTGGCATTTTCGTTCCACGAAAGTGCAAGGTTCTGCCGCTGAAATCCGTCTTTCTTGTCCGTGCGAGTCACGGCGCAAGACATCCTCCGGGTTGGGCTGGAGGACTACCTCGAGACGCATACGCTACCGGCGTACCAGCAGAAGTTCGTCTGGGACCTGTTGCGCTGCCGCACGGAGGCCCTGGAGG
>JBKKAU010000755.1:0-4610 GCA_046714475.1 Thermoanaerobaculia bacterium | reverse complement strand
AACAGTCTCGAGACGCGGGATTTCCAGCATAACCGGTTGAAGGCGTTCCTGATGTTCCGTTTCTAGGCGGGATTTTCTAAAAGGCGTTACCAGGCCCGGGGGCCGAGCGCCGCCGGGCCTTTTTCTTGAGGTTGGAGACGTCATGCACCACCCCAAGCTGCTCCGGCTCGCGGTCTTCATCGTCCTGGCCGCGATCTTCCTGACCGCCCCGGCATCGGCCCGCTCGGCGATCTTCACCCTCGCCGACCCGCGAGGGGATGACCATGGCGACGGCAACCTCATCTATCCCCTGAACAGCGAGCTCGACGAGGGCGACCTCGACCTGCTCTCGGTCACCGCTCGCGAACAGAAGGACGGGACCCTGTTCGAGGTGACTTTCGCCAAGCCGGTCCGGGTCCCGGAGCGGGCGGCGGTCGACTATGGCGGCACCCAGCTCGACACGGTGGCGCGTTTCGGCTTCTACACGGTCAACGTCGACATCTACATCGACACTGACCGGGTCGCCGGCTCGGGCGGGACCGCGATGCTGCCCGGACGGTACGCCGAGATCGACCCGGCGAGCGCCTGGGAAAAGGCGGTCGTGCTCACCCCCCGGCCGCACGAGGCGCGCGGCGAGCTCAAGCGGATGCTGATGCGCGAGCTGCGGGCGGACACCCGCGAGGGGGATGTGCCGCGGGAGAAGGCCGAGGCGCTCAAGGTGCAGATCCCCGGCGACGTCGAGAGCCGGATCTTCTTCCCGACCGAGATCCGGGCGCGCGGCACCAAGATCAGCTTCTTCGTGCCAGCCTCGTTTCTGGGCGGCGCGGCGAAGGACACCTGGAGCTACGTGGTCGCCGTCTCGGGCGCCAACGTCCTCCAGGCGCTGGACATCAACCGCGTGCTCGGCCGCCAGGGGGAGAAGGAAGAGGCGCTGATGATCCTGCCGGTGTCGCCGGGCCGCTGGCAGGACCGCTTCGGCGGCGGCCGCGACGACGCGCCGAACCAGCCGCCGCTGATCGACGTCCTGGTCCCCGAAGGGAAAAAGCAGGAGACGCTCCTCGGCGACTTCGACCAGGTCCGCAACCGCCCGGCCGTGCTGCCGGGGGTCGTGCCGGCGGAGCAGAAGAAGTAGGTGTAAGCTAATCCCATGAGCAGAGCCGCCGTTACGCTCCACTTCCGCAGCAAAGAGACGCTCCGCAAGCTCGAGCGGGCGGCGGAGGCCCTCGGAGTCTCTATGGATGAGCTCGCCGAGGCCGCCATCGAGCGGGAGCTCACGGCTCTTGGCACCGGCCTCGAAGGCAGGCTCACTCGATCGCTGGAGAGGCTGAAGTCCTATGGCCCGGCGGATCTCGACCGGGATATCCGGGATCTCGCTCAAAGCGAGGTGGAGTTCGAGGACCCCCTCCAGGCGCGTTTCGTGGAGTCGCCAGACGCGTACGGCATAGGAGCCCTGTTTGGCCATCCCGTGGAACGAGGATAATCCTCGCGACGCGGCCCTCATCGTTCAGAACCTCACTCACGTCCTCCACCAGGTCGCCCGGGAAGCCCGCCTCCGCGAGCTACCGACCGTGTCGATGGCTCAGGAGTGGCACCGCAGGATCTACGAGGGTGTGAGGCTGCCCGTTCCCTACTATGCGGGAGAGATCCGCGACAGCGATCCGCGATTTCCCGAGTTGTACGGCTATGAAGTGCGTGTTGGCCGCCAACGGGGAGTCGAATCAGGGCTTGTGCCGCGGCAACTCGCAGATTTCGAGGCAGCTACGGAGAGGGCGGTTGCCGTGCTGGATCCGGTGATCCCGGCGGGCGGCAATCCAGCCGACGCGGCGCAACTCCGGTCCGTGCTCACCCTCTGCGCTTATGTCCATGGAGAATGGGTCCGTATCCATCCATTCGCCAATGGAAACGGGCGGACCGCCCGGATCTGGGCGAACTGGTGCGCCCTGCGTTACGGATTGCCCCCCTTTGTAAGGCTCAAGCCGAGGCCGGAGGGGAATCTCTACGCGATTGCCTCAGGGCTCTCCATGCGAGGAGACCATCAGGCGATGGTCGCGGTCTTGGCCGACATGCTCGACCGGCACCTCGAACCCCCTTCCCTTTAGACACAGGCTCACCGCACCACCTTCCAGATTCCGGTCGCCCCGGCGGGCAGCTGGAACGACCAGCCGCCGCCCGTCCGGGCCGGGATCCCCACACCGGCCGAGACGAAGAGCGGGTCCAACCGGCCGGAGACGTCTTCCACCGTCTGCGCGGCGGGCTCGCTCCCCAGGTTGTGGAGGACGAGCACGGTCTCCTCCGGGGTCTGCCGGAGGAAGGCGAGAACCGGCGAGTTGGTCGTGGCCGGCGTCCGCAGCACGAGGTCGCCGCGCCGCAGGGCGGCCGAGTTGTGGCGCGCCCGGATCAGGTTGCGGTAGTGGGTGAGGAGCGAGTCCGGATCGCCCGTCTGGGCCGCCACGTTCTCCGTCTCGCGTCCGGGCGCGAAGTCGAACCAGGGGCTCCCCGCAGAGAACCCGCCCCTCTCCGAGTTGTCCCACGGCATGGGCGTGCGTTTGTGCTCGTCGTTGCTGCCCGGCCCGTTCTGGAGCCCGATCTCTTCGCCGTAATAGAGGAAGGGGGCGCCAGGCAGCGTCAGCAGCACGGCAGCGGCGGATTTTTGCCGGGCGACGTCCGTGCCGAGCTGGGTGGCGAGGCGGGGCATGTCGTGGTTGGTGAGGAACGGCGTGTCGATCACCCCGGCGGGGTAGAGCTCCTGGACCTCCTCGATCTTCTCCGCGATCGGCTGCGCGTCGCCGGCCTTGACGCCGTCGAGGATCGCCGAGGCGAGCGGGAAGTTGAAGTTCATCGGCAGCTCGTCGCCGCCCGCGACCGTCTCGGTCGAGCCGTAGAAGGTGGCGATGGCCGGCGTCTCCGTCCAGTTCTCCCCGACCAGGAGCGATTTCGGGGCGACGCTCCGCGCGTGAGCCGCGAATTCCTTCAGGAAGGCGTGCGTCTCGGGCTGATTGTTCTGGAGATCGCCCGGGCCGGAGGCGAAGAGGTGGCGCGGGGCGTCGAGCCGGAAGCCGTCGACGCCGCGGGAGAGCCAGAACGCGGCGAGCCGCTTCATCTCCTCCCGCACCGCCGGGGTGGAGAAGTTCAGGTCCGGCATGCCGCCCCAGAAGATGCCGTAGTAATACGCGCCGTTGTTCTGGTGCCAGGTCCGGTTGCTGCCGCCCCAGGGCTGTGTCCAGCCGGGATCGTCGGCGCGCCAGATGTACCAGTCCCGCCGCGGGGACGACGGCGAGGAGGCGGACTCGACGAACCACGGGTGCTGGGAACTGGTGTGGTTCATCACGAAATCGACGATGACCCGGATGCCGCGCCGGTGCGCTTCCTCGAGGAGGCGCTTGAAGTCGGCCTCGGTGCCGTACTCGCGGTCGATCCGCTCGTAGTCGACGACGTCGTAGCCGTGATAGCTCGGCGACTCGAAGACCGGCATCAACCAGAGGGCGTCGACGCCGAGGTCGGCCGATGTCTTGGGATTGCCGTCGTTCAGGTAGTCGAGCTTGCCGATGAGCCCCTGGAGGTCGCCGACGCCGTCGCCGTTCGAGTCGGCGAAGCTGCGGACGAAGACCTCGTAGAAGACGGCGTCCCGCACCCAGCCGTGCTCCCACTGGGTGGTGGGCGCGGGGGCCGCGACGCCGGGGACGGACCGCGGGGGTGCTGCCAGCGGCTCGGCGGCGGACGCGGGCTCCGGCCGCGGCGCGCCGGAGCAGGCGGCGAGCAAGAGGGTGGCGAGGAGAAAGGACGCAGGGCGGCGTGGCGCTTTAGGAGGGTGGTTCAGGGGTCTCATAGGACTATTGTAGTAGGTGGCCTACCTCGGCCCCTCCCTACGGCAGAAGCGAGGCACAGACCCCGGAGCACTGAACCTGGCAGGGCCTTTGCTCACCTTTCCTGGACGTGGAGGCGAGCACGCCCCGACCGGGGTTTCTTACGGCTATACGGACAAAGTGGCGGGATCTCCCGCCGCGCGCCGCGTGGATCGCTTTCGCGGTGATCCTGGTCTCCCTGGCGCTGCTGTTCTCCGTCTCCTGGCGATACTGCTTCTTCGACGGCTGCCCGGACGTCGGGAGCCTTTCCGCGTATCAGCCCGGCGGCGCGCCGATGCTGCTCGACCGGAACGGCGAGGTCTTCGCCGACCTGATGCCGGTCGAGCGCCAGGTGGTGCCGCTCTTCGAGCTGCCCTCGCACGTCGCCCAGGCCTTCCTCGCGGTCGAGGACAAACGCCTCCACGAGCACGGCGGCGTCGACTGGCGTCGGGTAGGGGGCGCGCTGGTCGCCAACCTCCGTTCCGGCGGGTTCGGCCAGGGGTTCAGCACCATCACCATGCAGCTCGCGAGGAACATCTTCCCCGAGCGAATCCCCGGGCAGGAGCAGACCACGTCGCGCAAGCTCCTGGAGGTCCGGGTGGCGCGGGAGATCGAGGCGAAGTACAGCAAGGAGGAGATCCTCGAGCTGTACCTGAACCACATCTACTTCGGCGGCGGCGCCCGCGGGGTGGAGGCGGCGTCGCAGCACTACTTCGGGATCCCCGCATCCAAGCTGGCTCTGCACCAGGCCGCGCTGCTGGCCGCAATGCCGAAGGCCCCCACGAACTA
>JBKKAU010000754.1:0-11018 GCA_046714475.1 Thermoanaerobaculia bacterium | reverse complement strand
GCCTACGCCCACCAGGACGTCTCGTTCCCGCGGCTCTTCGCCGAGCTGTTCCCCGGGGAGCGGCTGGACCGCACCCGGCTCGCCCGGGTGGTCTTCAACATGCTGAGCTTCGAGGCCGCCGCGCCGGACGAGGACGCCGCCGCCGCGGAGCCTTCGGAGCCTGCGGGGATCGAAAGCTTCGAGGCCCTCGAGGTCCAGCCCCACGCCCTCTACGACCTCGCCCTGACCTGCCAGGAGCACGGCGGGGCCGTGCACTGCCAGTTCGTCGCGGCGGCCGACCTGTTCGACGCCGAGCGCCTCGCCGCCCTGGGGCGCGACTACATCGACCTGCTCACCCGGGCCGCCGCCGATCCGGGCTTCCGGCCCGGCGCGGCCTCTGGAGATCCTTAGCCGTGGAAAACATCCATCGATTCCGCAACAACCAGAAGGCCATCCCGCTCGGCAACCGGGGCTGGGACGAGGCCTACGAGAACCATCTGATCGACCTCCGGGTGCGGACCGCCGGCCGCGACCGCTTCCTGGACCTGGATACCGGCAAGGAGTTCGTCAACCTCTGCTCCTGCGCCTACATGGGCCTGCAGTCCCACCCGGCGGTGGTGGAGGGGGCGATCGAGGCGCTGCGCCAGGAGCGGCTGATCAACCTGTCGATGTCCCGCCTGCGCATCCGCATGGCGATCCTCGACGAGCTGGAGGCCGAGCTGGACGACCTCTACCAGGCGCGCGCGGTCACCTGCCTGTCGGCCGCGGTCGGGCACTCGGGCGTGCTCCCCCTGATCGCCTCCGGGCACCTTTCCGACGGCCAGCCCCGCGTCATGGTCTTCGACAAGTTCTGTCACTTCTCGATGAACCACATGAAGCCGGTCTGCGCCGACGAGACGCTGGTCCTGACCTCGCCGCACAACGACCTCGACTACCTGGAAGACGTCTGCCGCAAGCACCCGCGCGTCGGCTACGTCGCCGACGGCGCCTACTCGATGGGCGGGCGCGCGCCGGTGCGCGAGCTGCTCGAGCTGCAGGACCGCTACGGCCTCTTCCTCTTCTTCGACGACTCCCACTCGCTGGCCGTCTACGGGGAGCGCGGCGAGGGCTACGTCCGCGCCCAGATGACCGAGGTGAGCCCGCTGACGGTCATCGTCGCGTCGCTCAACAAGGGGTTCGGCGCGAGCGGCGGCGTCATCCTGCTGGGTCCGAGAGAGCACGAGCCGACCCTCACCCGCTTCGGCGGCCCGCTCGCCTGGTCGCAGGGCGAGAACGTCCCGGCGATCGGCGCGGCGCTCGCCTCGGTGCGTATCCACCGCTCGCCCGAGCTCGGCGAGCTCCAGGGCCGGCTGCGGGACAACCTCGCCCTGTTCGACTCGATGGTGGAGACCGCCGAGCGGGAGGACGGCCTGCCGATCCGCCTGGTCCGCGTGGGCGAGGAAAAGAAGACCGTGGAGTGCTCCCGGCGGCTGCTGGAGCGCGGCTTCTACAGCTCGGCCGTCTTCTTCCCCGTGGTCGAGCGGGGCAAGGCGGGGCTGCGCGTCATGCTGCGCGCCGACAACCGGACCGAGGACATCCAGGCCTTCAGCGAAGCCGTCCGCGAGGTGACGGCGCAGGTGAGAGCGGAGGCGGCGGTCTGACATGCCCTGGGGCGGCGCTACGATGGGCTCTCTGCTGTGAGGGAGCAGGCTCTGGTGCGGCAGACATCGATCCGGTGCGGTGAGTATCGCTTTCTTGCGGCGTGATAAGTTTTTGTGCGGCATAGATATTTGCGGTGCGATGTTCTCGGAGTTTGTGCGGCGGAGATCAGCTCCGTGCGATGAATCTCCCGGGAGAGCCGGGATGGTGAAAGTCCAGGCCGCACCGAAGGCATCCGCACCGCACCGCCAATATACTCGCCGCACGGCCATCGTCCATACCGCGCCTCCTCTATCCGCGCCGCACCCTTCGTGTCTTCGCTGCAAGGATTGCATCCTCGCCGCACGGAAGCCATCTCCGCCGCACCATTGCGTGATATCGTGCTCGGGAAGGCAATTCACCCTGATAGAACCTGTGCGCCGGGAGAGATCTGGAATGAGCTCGAGGATGTCGGTCGACGAGTTGTTGTCCCATCTGGAGCAGCGCGCGGTCTTGCTGCGCGAGCAGGAGGGCGTCCATGCGCGGCAGGAGGCGCATCACCGTGAGCAGAGGGCGCTCTTCGCGGCCGAGCTCGAGAAGGTCACGCTGAGCCTGGCAGCCCTCAGGGAGGTCACCGCGGCGGCGAAGGGTCTCGTCCAGCCGCTCGGGGGGAGACCGGCCTCCGCCGAAAGGCTTCCGCCCCCGGACCGGCTGATGGTCAGCCGGCTGCTCAAACTGGTCGTCGAGGGGCCGGGTCTTCAGGAGCCCTTCAACCCGGACTCCCTGGCGGCGGAAGCCAACCGCCGTTTCGCCGATCGCCTGAAGAGGCCGATCGGTTCCCGGACCGCCTCGGACGCCCTGCGGCGGTTGCTCGCCGAGGGCGAGGTCCGGCTCGTCCGCCAGGGGAAGGGTTCCCGGCAGGCGCTCTATGCCCGCCTATAGCGCCCGCCCCGGCAAGGAAGTTGCTTGTTCCTGGAATCAACGCCCATCCGGGGCCGTTTCCTGGAACAGGAAGAGGAGGGCTCGCCATGGCATGCCATACACCAGGATGTATCGGTGATCACGACGCCAGGACCATCAGCCACTCGGTGATCTACCAGGAGAGGACGATCGTCTTGCGGCAGGTGCCGGCGAGCGTCTGCCCGGAGTGCGGCGACGCGGTCCTCGCCGAGGAGACCACGATCGTCATCGCGGACATCCTGCGCCGCAAGGCCCGCTCCAAGAAGACGGTCTTCGTCTACGAGGCGTAGACCTTTCTAGTTTCTCCTTCCAGCAGAGATGCGGCACCTCTACTGATGGAGCCACGCTGCATCAGCGCGGCTCCATCTCCCTAGGAGGACGCTCGAAATGAAAGACAGACGACCTTTCCGGTCCGCGCCGGTGTCCGCGCTGGCCCTGCTCCTGCTTCTGGCCCTGGCGCCCGCCGCGCTCCAGGCCCATCCGCCGGACGCCCCGTCCGTCGAGACGGTGGCCCTCTTCGACCCCAGCCGGCTGGAGACCCCAGAGAGCATCGCCATCGATCGCGACGGCAACATCTTCATCAGCCTCGCCCTGACCGGGGAGATCCGCAAGATCGCTCCGGACGGCACGCAGTCGACCTTCATCCAGTTCCCCATCGGGGCGCCGCTCACCTTCTGCGGCGCGTTCTTCAACGGCCTCATCGGCATCACCCTCGACCCGCGGAACGACACCCTCTACGCCGTGGTCGCGGCCTGTGATCCGGCGGTCCGGGGCGTCTGGCGCGTCTCGCCGGAGGGGGAGGCCGAGCTCGTCTCCAACCTGCCTCTGGAGGGCCTCCCGAACGGGATCGCGCTGCGCCGTGGATATCTCTATGTCGCCGATTCGACGCTGGCGACGATCTGGCGGATCCCCGCCGAGGGCGGCGCCGCCGAGGTCTGGCTCCAGGACCCGCTCCTCGCCGGCGTGACCTCGCCCGCGCTCCTCCCCGGCGCCAACGGGCTCCAGATCTTCCGCAACGAGGTCTATATCGCCAACTCGGGCCAGGAGACCATCGTCGCCATTCCCATCGAGCCGGACGGCTCGGCGGGGGAGCCGCGGATCCACGCCGTCCTGCCGGCGGGCGCCGGCTGCGACGACTTCGCCTTCGACGTCCACGGCAGCATCTACTGCACGACCGACCCCGCCAACCTCCTGGTGCGGCTCGATCCGGACGGCACCTCGGAGATCCTGCTCACCGCCGCCGACGGGCTGGACGGGCCGACGGCCGCGGTCTTCGGCCGAAAGGGGGCCGACCGCTTCAACCTCTACATCACCAACGCGGCCTTCCCCTTCTTCACCACGACGTTCCGGCCGAGCCTGATGCGCCTGCATCTCGGCACGCCCGGCGCGCCGCCCGCCTGGTAGCGCTCGCAACCCCCGGGCACGGCGAAGTCCCGGGGGATCGCCTTTCAGGCCAAGAGCTGTAAGATCCTCCAGGGTGAAGCGCGGTGGGGCAGCGGTGTCGTCACCATGCTTCGATGGACATCAGCGTGCAGACGACCCTCGATTCAAAGGAGAGGACATGAGCCAGTATCAGATCGCCCTGGTGGTCGGCAGCCTTCGCCGTGATTCCTTCAACCGCCAGCTGGCCAAGGCTGTCGTGGCCCTGGCGCCGCCGGAGCTCTCGTTCAAGGACATCCGGATCGATGACCTGCCGCTCTATAACCAGGACGACGACTCGAGCCCGGCCGAGCCGGTGAAGCGGCTGAAAGGTGAGATCACGGCCTCCCGGGGCGTCCTTTTCGTCACGCCCGAATACAACCGTTCGATCCCGGGCGTGTTGAAAAACGCGATCGATCACGCCTCGCGTCCGTACGGCCAGAGCGCCTGGGCGGGCAAGCCCGTGGGTGTGATGGGCGCGTCGGTCGGCGCCGCCGGCACCTCCATGGCGCAGCAACACCTGCGTTGCATCCTGGCCTATCTGGACATGCCGGCGCTCGGCCAGCCGGAGGTCTTCATCCATGCGAAGGAGGGGCTGTTCGACGAGGGCGGCAACCTCGCCAGCGAGGGCACCAAAAAGTTTTTGCAAGGCTGGATGGATCGGTATGTCGACTGGGTAAAGCAGCACGCACGGTGACGGAGCGGTGGTGACATGCTCTCGGAGCCGAACAACGTGTCCAGCCGCCGCGGCCTGTGTCTGAGGCTGCTGCTCCTGGCAGCGCTCGTTGCGGCCAGCGGGGCCGGCTGCGCCGGCCGGCAGAAGCCGGCGACCGCGCCTTCCGAAGCGCCGCCGCCGGCCACCGCCGTGGAGCCGTCTCTCCGCGAGCTCTGCCGGGAAGGCGAGCCGGTGGAGCAGGACCTGCTCGACAACAGCCGCCGTGTCATCGCCGAAACCTTCTGCGGCGCCACGCTCTGGTTCGACGGGCTCTTCGGTCAGCCCGACATCGAGAACGCCCGCGCGGTGTCCGGCCGCGTCGAGCTGTCCACGATCTACACCGAGGCGGATGGAACCGAGCCCCGGGCCCGGCTCCGCCTCAAATACGACCTGCCGAACCTCGAAAGGCGGGTCAACCTCTTCCTCGGCCGGGACGACCGCGACGATTTCGTGCAGGGACGCCAGGAAGGTTTTGCCATCCGCTCGTCGGTGTTTGGCGTGGAGACCGAAGACCGGTGGCTGGCCGGGCTCGGGTATTCGCCCCCCGGGCGATGGAAGGATCGCGTCGACTTCCGCGTCGGCGGCCGTCTGAGCTCGGCTCCCGAGCTGTTCCTGCAGGGCCGCTTGCGGCGCAACGTGTTCCTGGGCGAGCGATCGGTCTGGCGCCTTCGCGAGACCGTCTTCTATGAAAACCGCGACGGTTTCGGCTCGACTTCGAGCGCCGACTTCGACTATGTCCTGCGGCGGGCGCTCCTCTTCCACTGGGGGACGGTGGGCACGGTCTCGGAGGCCACCGACGGCCTGGACTGGCGTTCGGCGACGGTGCTCTATCAGAACCTCGGAGCGAGGTCGGCGCTCGCCTACGAGCTCTTCCTGCGCGGCTCGACCGCCAGCGACGTCGCGGTGCGCGAGTATGGCGCCCGCGGCGTGTACCGGCGCCCCCTGAACCGCGAGTGGCTCTACGGCGAGTTGATCGCCGGCTACACCTGGCCCCGCGAGTCGCTCGACGAGCCGCGCGAAGGTTCGGTGCTGGTCGGGTTCGGCATCGAGCTGCTGTTCGGACGAAATCCCTACTGATCGTTCCAGGAGCCCGTCGAGCTGATGGTATCCTGTCGTCCAGGAGGAGGACGGGAGGCTCGCATCCCCCTTGTCCTTACCGGCTAAGCGGAATAAGATCCTGGCAAGGAACGACTCCGCAAGGGAGCACGCCATGAGCCAGCCAGCCGTCGCGCTCGCGCCTCTGCCCTTCGAGCTCGTCTTGGACGACGGAGAGCCTTTGGAGACCGAGTGGCACGCCTTGCAGCACCCCCTGCTGCGCGAGCTGATCTACCAGGCCATGGTGGAGCAGGGCAGGACCGACTTCTACGTCGGCGGCAACATGTTCGTGTACTACTCCTTCGAGCAGGCGCGGGATGTCGCGGCGGAGGTGGAGAAGGGCCTGGAGCAGCGGGCCTTCCGCGGCCCGGACGTCTTCTGGGTGGGCGGCGTCGCCGACCCGGACCGCAACCGCAAGGTGTGGATCGCCTGGGAAGAGGGCGGACGCCTGCCGGACGTCATTATCGAGCTGCTGTCCCCGTCCACGGCGAAGAAGGACCGCACCGAGAAGAGAGACCTCTACGCCCGGGTCTTCGGTACGGCGGAGTACTTCATGCATGACCCCGACAAGCGCCGATTTGAGGGTCTGCGTCTGTCCGGCCGGACCTACCAGCCGATCCCGCCCGAGAAACAGGGGCGCGTCTGGAGCGAGCAACTCGGGGTCTCCTTCGGTCTCTGGCACGGCGCCATCCAAGGAAGAAGGTATGACTGGGTCCGGCTCTTCCGCCCTGATGGCAGCCTGGTGCCGACGGCGGCCGAGGCGGAGCATCAACGGGCCGAGGCGGAGCGCCAACGGGCCGAGGCGGAGCATCAACGGGCGGAGGCGGAGCGCCGGCAAGCCGAGGCGGAGCGCCAGCGGGCGGAGGCGGAGCACCGGCGGGCCGAGGCGGCGGAGGCCGAGCTGGCTCGTCTGCGGGCCCTGCTCGAAGAACGCGGCCGGAGCTGAGCCGGCGGCCCTTCCGTCCCGATCGACAAAATTTCACCCCCGCCCTGTTCGCTATACTGCCCACCCCGGCCTCGTCCGGCCCGCCGAGACGAGTCTCAGGAGCCGGCCTCCGCCGCACTGTACAGAGAGAGCCTCGCCGAAGAGACTCCGCCGAAACTGAGGATTTGCCGAACATCACTTAGAGGAAGGTTTGACCAGGCTCACGACCCCCTGGATCGGCGAGGGCTCGACCCTCATCGAGCTGCTGCGCGAGCGCGCCCGCGAGCGGCCCGGGCACTGCCTCTATACCTTCCTCGCCGACGGCGAGGAGGAGGCGGGGGTCCTCACCTGCGGCGAGCTGGACGCCCGCGCCCGCGCCCTCGGCGCGCTCCTGCGGCAACTCGCTCCGGGCGAGCCGGTCCTGCTCCTCTTCCCGCCGGGCGCCGAGTTCGTCACCGCCTTCTTCGGCTGCCTCTACGGCGGCGCGGTCGCCGTGCCCGCCTATCCGCCCCGGGCGCGGCGGGTCGACGCCCGGCTCTGGTCGATCTTCCGCGACGCCCGGCCGCGCGTCGTCCTAACCACCTCGGCCGTGCTGTCGCGGCTCGCGGAGGTGCGCGAGAGGAGCCCCGAGCTGGCCGCCGCCCGGTGGATCGCCACCGACGACCCCGCCGAGGTCCCCGCCGGGCTCGCCGCGGAGTGGCGCGATCCCGGGCTGGAGCCCGGGTCGGTCGCCTTCCTCCAGTACACCTCGGGGTCGACCTCGGCCCCCAAAGGTGTACGGGTCACCCACGGCAACCTGCTCCACAACCAGGCGCTGATCCAGCGCTCTTTCGGCCAGACGGAGGAGTCGGTGGTGGTGGGCTGGCTCCCCCTCTACCACGACATGGGGCTGATCGGGAATGTGCTCCAGCCGCTGTACTCGGGCTCGCGCTGCGTCCTGATGTCCCCCTGGGCTTTCCTGCAGAGCCCGGCGCGCTGGCTGCGGGCCATCTCCCGCTACCGGGCCACGACCAGCGGCGGGCCGGACTTCGCCTACGACCTGTGCGTGCGCAAGGTCCGCCCCGAGCAGCGCGCCGGGCTCGACCTGTCGAGCTGGACGGTCGCCTTCAACGGCGCCGAGCCGGTCCGCGCCGCGACCCTGGAGCGCTTCGCCGAAGCTTTCGCGCCGCACGGCTTCCGCCGCGAGGCCTTCCACCCTTGCTATGGGCTGGCCGAGGCCACGCTGCTGGTGAGCGGCGGCGGCACCCCGGGTCCCTCGTTTCTGGAGGTCGACGCCGCAGCCCTGGAGGCGCACCGGGTCGTCCCTGGCGCCGGGCGCGCCCTGGTGGGCTGCGGCCGGCCGCCGCTCGGCGAGCCCGACCTTACGGTCCGCATCGTCGACCCCGAGACCGGCGCCCCCTCCGGCCGCGTGGGCGAGATCTGGGTGGCCGGGCCGAGCGTCGCCGCCGGCTATCACGGCCGGCCCGAGGAGAGCGCGCGCACCTTCCAGGCCTTTCTCCAGAACGGCGAGGGGCCGTTCCTGCGTACGGGCGATCTCGGTTTTCTCCATGCGGGGGAGCTGTTCGTCACCGGCCGCCTCAAGGACCTCCTCATCCTGCGCGGGCGCAACCACTACCCGCAGGATGTGGAGCTGACGGTCGAGCGTTCCCACCCGGGCTTGCGGCCGGGGTCCGGCGCGGCGTTCGCGGTCGAAGCCGGCGGCGAGGAGCGGCTCGTCGTGGTCCAGGAGGTGGAGCACCGCACCCGGCCGGACATGCCTTCCGTCGCCGCGGCGGTCCGCCGCGCCGTCTCCGAGGAGCACGAGCTGGCGGTCTGGGACCTCGTGCTGGTGGCGGCGGGGACGATCCCCAAGACCTCCAGCGGCAAGATCCAGCGCGGCGCCTGCCGCGCGGCGTATCTCGACGGCAGCCTGGCCGTGGTCGGCTCCAGCCGGCTCGCCCGGCCCGACGAGGAGCCCGCCCCGAGCGAGGCACCGAAGCCGGAAGTGCTCCTCGCGCTGGAGCCCGCGGAGCGCCGGAAGCATCTCGAGGACTGGCTGCGGCGCGAGCTGGCCGCCCGGCTGGGGGAGGAGCCCGACGCGGCGACGCCGGTGACCGCGCTCGGCCTCGACTCCCTGGCCGCGGTGGAGCTGGCGGGCCGGATCGGCGCGGCGGCGCGCGTCGCGGTCTCGCCCGTCGACCTGCTGCGCGGCATCTCCCTAGCGGAGCTTGCCGCGGAGCTGGCGGCCCGTCTCGGAGAGGAGAGCGCGGACGCGGACCTCGCCGCGGATCCCGTAGCGCCGGAGAGCTTCCCCCTCTCGCGCGGCCAGCGCGCCCTCTGGTTCGTGGAGCGCCTGGCGCCGGGGGAGGCGGTCTACAACCTGCCGATCGCGGCGCGCCTGGCTGGGTCATCGGGACCGCTGGACACCGGGGCGCTGCGGCGGGCCCTCGCCGCCCTCCTGGCGCGCCATCCCGCGCTGCGGACCGAGGTGCGAGAGACCGGCGGCGAGCCGGTGCAGCGGGTGCGCGAGCGCGTGGCGCTGGACGTACGAGAGACCGTGCTGGAGACGGCGCTGGCGGACGAGGCGTGGCGGCCCTTCGACCTCGCGGCGGAGCCGCCGCTACGCCTGCGGCTGTTCCGTACCGGCTCCGGAGAGCAGCTCCTGTTGTTGGTGGTCCACCACCTCGCCGCCGATTTCCGCTCCCTCGCCGTGTTGGCACGCGAGCTCGACGAGCTGTACCGGCAGGAGACCGGCGGCGCCCCGGCGGCGCTCGATCCGCTGCCGTTGCGCTACGCGGACTGGGTGCGCTGGCAGGAGCGCTGGCTGGAGGGCCCGCGCGGCGATAGCTCCTGGAGCTACTGGCGCCGGCAGCTGGCCGGCGAGCTGCCGGTGCTCGACCTGCCCGGCGACCGGCCGCGCCCGCCGGTCCAGACCTACCGGGCCGAGGCGCGGAGCCTGCGCCTGCCGCTCTCCCGAGGCGCCGCGGGAGTCACGCTCTTCACCTCTCTCCTCGCCGCCCTCCAGGTCCTGCTGCATCGCTTCTCCGGCCAGGAGGACCTGATCGTCGGAGCGCCTTTCGCCGGGCGCACCGACCCGCGGCTCGCCGGCGTGGTGGGCTACTTCGTCAATCCTCTGCCTTTGCGCGGGGACCTTTCGGGAGACCCCACGGCGGCGGAGCTGCTCGCCCGCGCGCGCTCCACGGTCCTCGAAGCGCTGGAGCACCAGGAGTACCCCTTCCCGCTGCTCGCCGAGCGGCTGCAGCCGCGGCGCGACCCTAGCCGGGCGCCGCTGTTCCAGGCGCTGCTCGTGCTCCAGGGGACTTCGCCGTCCGATCCGCCGGGTCTCGCCGGACTGGCCGCGGGGGAGGAGGGCGCGCGGCTGCGTCTGGGTGACCTGACCCTGGAGGCCGTGCCTCTGCCCGAGCGGCGGATACCGGTGGACCTGTCGCTGACCGCGGCGGAGTCCGCGGATGGCGGCCTCGCGGCGACGCTCGAATTCAACGTCGACCTCTATGACGCCGCCACGGCGGCGCGCCTGCTGGCCGGCTTCGCGACCCTCTTTGAAGGGCTTGCCGGAGACCCGGATCGGCGGATCGGCGACCTGCCGCTGCTCTCTCCGGCCGAGCGCTTCCAGCTCCTCTCCGAGTGGAGCGGCGCAAACGTCGAGGCCCCGTCCGAGGGCCTTCTCCACGAGCCTTTCCAACAGCAGGCGGAGCTGCGGCCGGACGCGGTCGCCCTGGTCCGCGGCGAAGAGCGGGTCTCGTACGGCGAGCTCGCCCGCCGGGCCCGCGATCTCGCCGGCCGGCTGCGGCGTATCGGCGTGGGGCCGGAGGTGCGGGTGGGCATCCTCCAGGACCGCCGGCCGGAGCTGGCCGTCTCGGTCCTGGCCGTGCTCGAAGCGGGCGGCGTCTACGTGGCGCTCGACCCGGCCTATCCGGCGGAGCGCCGGGACTTCCTTCTGGAAGATAGCGGCGCCCGCGTCCTGATCACGCGCGGGAAGGTGGTCCAACTGGATGGCCTCCCTGGGGAGTCGCCGCCGCTGTCGCCGCGTAATCTGGCGTACGTCATCTACACCTCGGGCTCGACCGGCCGGCCCAAGGGGGTGGCGCTGGAGCACCGGAGCGCCCGGGCGCTGGTCGAGTGGGCGCGGGGCGCGTTCCCGCCCAAGCACCTGGCCGGCGTGCTGGCCTCCACCTCGGTCGGGTTCGACCTGTCGGTCTTCGAGCTGTTCGTCCCCTTGAGCCTCGGTGGGAGCGTGGTGCTCGCGGCCGACGCCCTCGCCCTCGCCGGCCTGCCGGCGGCCGGGGAGGTGACGCTGGTCAACACCGT
>JBKKAU010000753.1:0-17271 GCA_046714475.1 Thermoanaerobaculia bacterium | reverse complement strand
GGGCCCCCCCCCCCCCCCGCCAGCGCTATCTTGCTTGTGGTACTAAGTGAAACCCGAGCCTCTAACTGAAAAATTTTCCAGTAAGACTCGGGCCCCATTTTTCTGACTCAGGAGAGCTCTCGGGGTGGAGAGTCCGCCGGACAACCAGTCGAAGCCGCCGCGCGCCGAGTTCCCTCGCGCCGCCGAGCCCCTCGTCCAGGCGCCCGCTCCGGCCGGCGAGTTCAACCGCCTCATCGAGTATCTGAAGCAGAGCCGCGGCTTCGATTTCAGCGGCTACAAGGTGTCGAGCCTGATGCGCCGCATCCAGAAGCGGATGCGCGAGATCGGCATCGAGGGCTACTCGGACTACATCGACTTCCTGGAGGTCCATCCGGACGAGTTCGGGCCGCTGTTCGACACCATCCTGATCAACGTCACCGAGTTCTTCCGCGACCCCCTCGCCTGGGAGTTCCTCGCCAAGGAGGTCGTGCCGCGGGTTCTCGCCGAGCGGGGGCCCGAGCGGTCGATCCGCGCCTGGAGCGCCGGGTGCGCCTCCGGCGAGGAGGCGTATACCCTGGCGATCCTGCTGGCCGAGGCGATGGGGGAGGAGGGGTTCCGCAAGCGGGCCAAGATCTATGCCACGGACGCGGACGAAAGGGCCCTGTCGACGGCGCGGCAAGGGGTCTACGAGGCCTCGCATCTCGCCAACGTGCCGCCCGACCTGATGCCCAAGTACTTCGAGAAGCTGGGGGAGCGCCATGTCTTCCGGGCCGAGCTCCGGCGGTGCCTGATCTTCGGCCGCCACGACCTGATCCAGGACGCCGCCATCTCGCGGCTCGACCTGCTGCTGTGCCGCAATACGCTGATGTACTTCAACTCCGAGACCCAGGACAAGATCCTGGCCCGTTTCCACTTCGCCCTCAACATCCCGGGCTATCTGTTCCTGGGCAAGGCCGAGACGCTGCTCGCCCACGGCGACAACTTCCGGCCGGTGGACCTGCGGCACCGGGTCTTCGCCCGCGCTCCCTCGACCAACCTGCGCGAACGGCTGCTGGCGATGACCCCCGGCGGCGCCGAGCAGCAGTGGTCGACCCGGCACCTGCGGCTCCACGACTACGCCTATGACTGCTCCCCGGTGGCGCAGTTCGCGGTCGACCGCCGGGGCCTGCTGCTGCTGGCCAACGACCGGGCGCGGCGGCTCTTCGGGCTCAACGCCAGCGACCTCGGCTGGCTGCTGCAGGACCTCGAGGTCTCCTACCGGCCGGTCGAGCTGCGGTCGCACATCGAGAGGGCCTACACGAAACGCAGCCTGGTGCTGATCCCGGACGTCCTGTGGCGCCCTCCCGGCGAGGAGGACCGCCACTTCGAGATCCAGATCCTCCCTCTGATCGACTCGAAAGGGGCCGTTCTCGGCGTCAGCATCTCCTTTGTCGACCTGACGCAGTCGCGCCAGCTCCAGAGCGAGTTGGAGCGGGCGCACCAGGAGCTGGAGACCGCCTACGAGGAGCTGCAGTCGGCCAACGAGGAGCTGGAGACGACCAATGAGGAGCTGCAGTCGACGGTCGAGGAGCTGGAGACGACCAACGAGGAGCTGCAGTCGGCCAATGAAGAGCTGGAGACCATGAACGAGGAGCTCCAGTCGACCAACGACGAGCTGCGGATCATCAACGATCAGATCCAGGTGCATTCGCAGGACCTCGACCGGGTCAGCACCTACTTCGAGTCGGTGTTGACCAGCCTGCGGGCCGCCGTCGTGGTCGTCGACCGCAACCTGCAGATCCAGGTGTGGAGCGACAAGGCCCAGGACCTCTGGGGGCTGCGCGCCGACGAGGCCCTGGGGCGGGATTTCCTCGGGCTCGACATCGGGTTGCCGGTCGCCCTCTTGGCGGAGACCCTGCATGAAGCCCTCACCGGCCAGGTGACGAGCCAGGAGAGTCTCTTGGACGGGTTCAACCGGATGGGCAAACCGGTGCGGTGCCTGGTGAGCTGCACCACCCTGCGCCGCGGGGACGAGATCCATGGCATCGTCCTGTTGACGGAGGAGACGGGCGGCTGATGAAAGCGGGCGCGCTCTGATCCGGATGACCAACCCCAGGATGATGGAGCTGTACGAGCGCCTGGCCGCGCTCGAGGGGCGCCTCGGCCAGCCGGGCTCTCCGATCAAGAGGCAGTTCGCCGAGGCGTTGCAGGGCCTGCAGCTCACGCTCCAGGAGCTGGAGGTCGCCGAGGAGGCGCTGGCGCAGCGCAATGAAGAGCTGGTGGCCACCCGCGAGCGGCTGGAGATCGAGCGCCACCGCTACCGCGACCTCTTCGAGCTGGCGCCGGACGGCTACCTGATCACGGATGGGAGCGGCACGATCGAGGAGGGCAACCGGACCGCCGCCGCCCTGCTCAGGACCACCCAGACCGGGCTGCGCGGCAGGCCGCTGACGGTCTACGTCTCCCGGACGGACAGCCAGACGTTGCGCGCGCTGCTGCGCCGCGTCAACGCCAGGGAGCCGGTCCGCGACCTCGAAATGGAGCTCATGCCCCTGGGAGCTTCGACCCCTGTCCCCGTGCAGGTGACCGTGGAGCGGGACGAGGAGAAGATCGGCCGCCCCTCCCGCCTGCGGTGGGTGCTGCGCGACGTCTCGGCGCGCAAGTCGGCGGAGGCGGCGCTGCGCGAAAGCGAGGAGAGGCTCCGCCACTCGCAGCGCCTGGAGGCGGTCGGCCGTCTGGCGGGCGGCATCGCCCACTCGTTCAACAACCTGCTGGCGGCGATCGGCTTCCATGGCGAGCTGCTGCTCGAGCGGCTCGAAGGCGAAGACCGGGACCACATGGAGGAGATCCGCAAGGCCTGCGACCGGGCGGCGTCCCTGGCGAGCCAGCTCCTCGCTTTCAGCCGCCGGCAGGTGCTGCAGCCGCGCGTGCTGCGGCTTGACGACGTCCTCCGGCGCATGGAGCCGATGCTGCGGCGTCTGATCGGCGAGGACGTCGAGCTCCGGCTCGCGCTCGACTCCGGATCCGGGGCGCTCCAGGTCGACCTCGGGCAGCTCGAGCAGGTGATCTTGAACCTGGTCGCCAACGCGCGCGACGCCATGCCCTACGGCGGCCGGCTGGAGCTGGCGACCACCGCCGCCGAGCTGGCGGCGACGGACACAGTCTTTCCGGAGCTCCCCCCGGGGGACTATGTGAAGCTCACCGTTTCGGACAACGGCGACGGCATGGACGAGGAGGTCCGCTCCCGGCTCTTCGAGCCCTTCTTCACCACCAAGCGCGACAAGGGGACCGGCCTCGGGCTCGCCACCGTCCACGGCATCGTCCTGCAGAGCGGCGGCGACATCCGGGCCGAGAGCGCACCCGGGCAGGGCACCACCTTCACCATCCTCCTGCCGCGGGTGGAGGCGGCCGCCGAGATGCCGCAGGCCGCCAACCCGCTCCGGCGGGACGTCCAGGGCTCGGAGGTGATCCTGCTGGTCGAGGACGAGGACAACATCCGCCGGCCGGCGACGGAGATCCTGGAGAGCCGCGGCTACACGGTGCTCGCGGCGCACGACGCCATCCAGGCCCTGACGGCCGCCCAGCAGTATGACGGGCCCATCCACCTGATGCTGACCGACGTGGTGATGCCCGGGCTGAGCGGCAGCCAGCTCGCCGAGCGCCTGGCGCGGCTGCGCCCCGAGGTCAAGGTGCTCTTCATGTCGGGCTATCCGGAGGACGCCATCGCCCACCACGGCGTCCTGGAGCCCGGCCGGCGTTTCCTCCAGAAGCCGTTCGCGGTGAGCCTGCTGCTCCAGACCGTGCGCGAGGTCCTGGACAACTCTTGATGCTTTCCGGGAAGGAGCCCCGAGATCCCCAACCATGACATCCTCGTGATCGGCGCCTCGGCGGGGGGGGTGCAGGCCCTCTGCGAAGTCGTGGCCGGCCTGCCGCGGGACTTCCCCGCCGCGGTTTTCATCGTCCTCCACATCTCGTCCCACCCGACCAGCGCGCTGCCGCACATCCTGAGCCGTTGCGGCAAGCTGCCGGCCTGCCATCCCGACGACGGCGTTCGGTTCGAGCCGGGAAGGATCTACATAGCGCCACCCGACCGCCACCTCACGATCGACGGCAGCCGGGTGTGCCTCAGCCGCGCCCCGCGGGAGAACGGCCACCGGCCGGCGCTCGACGTGCTCTTCCGGAGCGCCGCGCGACACCATGGGCGGCGGGTGGTGGGGGTCATCCTGACCGGCAACCTCGACGACGGCACCGCCGGTCTCCTGGTGATCAAACGCCACGGCGGCCTCGCCGTGGTCCAGGACCCGGCGACCGCCGACTACGCCGGGATGCCGACGAGCGCCATCGAGAGCGTCCAGGTGGACCATGTGCTCCCCCTGGCGTTGATCGCTCCGTTGCTGGTAGATCTTGCCCATCGACCGGTCGAGGAGAAGGAAGAAGAGGAGGTCCCCATGCCCGACGAACCGAGCGACAGACTCGCCAACCTGGAAGTCGATGGCGGCAACGCCGCGGAGGGTTACGGGCTCCCCGCCGGCGTGACCTGCCCCGAGTGCCACGGCACCCTGTACGACCGGCGGGACGAGGCGGGCATCGGCTTCATCTGCCGCGTCGGCCACGCCTACTCCCCTGAGAGCCTGGGCGTCGCCAAGTCCGAGGAGATCGACGCCGCCCTCTGGGCGGCGATGCGCGCCCTCGAGGAGAGCGCCGCCCTGTCCCGGCGGCTGCAGCGCCGGATGCAGGGCGCCGGCAAGGAGGGCATGGAGCGCCGCTACGCCGAGCGCGCCGGCGACTCCGAACGCTACGCCGACGTCCTGCGCAAGATCCTCCTCGAGGACACGGCGAAGATGAAGACGGGGTAAGGCGCCTGGTTCAGGATTTGCATTAAAAGGAGGCTCTGGAGAGGGTTGGTAAAAGGGGGATGTAGTGGAGCCGCAGGTCGTTCAGCTGGACAATGCAATATTCCGATCCAAACCACGAGACGTCGATCTCATCACCAGGGTAGCCCGGCAAGACCGGGGAGCCTTCGCCGAGCTTTTCGACGGGCACGCGTCCGCGGCGCTCGGGCTGTTGATGCGGATGCTCGGCACGCGCGGCCGGGCGGAGGAGATCCTGCAGGAGGTCTTTCTGCAGGTCTGGAAGCAGGCCGGCTCGTACCAGCCTGAACGGTCGAGCCTGCGCGGCTGGATCCTGATGATCGCCCGCTCGCGCGCCCTCGATCTCCTGCGTATGCAACGAGCGCAGCTGCAGCGCGAGGAAAATTTTCAAAGGGAGAGAGACCTCGACGACAGTTGGGCGGACACCCCGGCCCCCCTCCTGGTGCTGGAGCAGAGGGAGTCCGTGGTACGGATCGGCTCCGCATTGAGCCGTCTGCCGGACGAGCAGCGCGCCTGCATCGAGCTCGCCTTTTTCGAGGGGCTCAGCCACTCCCAGATCGCCGAGCGGCTCGGCGCGCCGCTGGGCACCGTCAAGTCGCGCGTCAAGCTCGGCATGGCGAGGCTCCGCGGACACCTGGAGCGGCGGCGTCAGAGCAGGGAGTAGAGGACCCCCGCCGCCGCGCTCGCCGCGAGGGTCTTGCCCATCCCCAGCTTCCATCTGAAAAGCGCCAGGAAGGCGAAGACCGCGATGGCAAGGGCGGCGAGATCGAGCGTCCCCCAATCGGGGACCATCAGGCGCACCCCGAAGCGGCGGACCTCGCCCACTTCGCCGAACAGGGTGTGGAGCGAGAACCAGACCGCGAGGTTCAGGATGACGCCCACCACCGCCGCCGTGATGCCGGCCAGCGCCGAGGCGAGCGCCCGGTTGCCGCGCAGACGCTCGATGTAGGGCGCCCCCAGGAAGATCCAGAGGAAGCACGGCACGAACGTTACCCAGACGGTGATGACCGACCCGAGGACGCCCGCCGCCAGCGGGTCGAGCCCGCCGGGGTTGCGGAAGGCGCCGAGGAACCCCACGAACTGCAGCACCATGATCAGCGGCCCCGGCGTCGTCTCGGCGAGGCCGAGGCCGTCGAGCATCTCGCCGGGGCCGAGCCAGCCGTGGGTCTCGACCGCCGCCTGTCCGACGTAGGCGAGCACGGCGTAGGCGCCGCCGAAAGTGACCACCGCCATCTTGCTGAAGAAGACCCCCTCCTCGACGAAGACGCTGTCGCCGCCGAAGACCGCGGCGAGGCCGAGGAGAGGCAGCAGCCAGAGCAGCAGGCAGACCGTGAGGACCTTGAGCGACCGGGAGGCCGAGGGGCGGACCTGGACGGCGAGGGCGTCGGCGACCGGGACCTCCGTCGCGGAGACGTTGGCTGGCGCCGCGGGGAGGAAGAGGTCCGGGCGGACCCGGCCGCCCGCGAAGCCGGCGATCCCCGCGCCGAGCACGATCCACGGGAACGGCACCTCCAGGAAGAAGATCGCCACGAACGCCGCCGCGGCGAGCCCGGCCAGGACGTCGTTCCTGAGCGCCTTCCTGCCGATGCGGAAGACCGCCTCGACCACCACGGCCATGACCGCGGGCTTCAAACCGAAGAACAGGCCCTGGACGAAGCCGACCTGCCGGTAGGTGACATAGAGGATGCTGAGCGCCAGGATGGCGAGGAACCCGGGAAGAACGAACAGCGTTCCGGCGACGAGCCCGCCCGGCGTGCGGTGGAGGAGCCAGCCGATGTAGGTGGCGAGCTGCTGCGCCTCGGGGCCGGGGAGCAGCATGCAGTAGTTGAGAGCATGGAGGAAGCGCTCCTCGCTGACCCACTTCTTCTCTTCCACCAGGATGCGGTGCATCACCGCGATCTGTCCGGCCGGGCCACCGAAGCTCTGGAGCGCGACGCGGGTCCAGACGCGGACCCCTTCGGAGAAGGGGATGGCAGGGGGGGAGGGACCCTCCGGCGGGGTTCGGGTAGGGGCGGGGCTTGCCCCCGCGCCGCCGTTCTCCCCCTCTCCCGGCGGGGGCGTGGGCGGGAGATGGGAGAGGGGGCCGGGGGGTGAGGATTCCGCGCTCACGCCGAAACCATACCTCACCCCCCCGGCACACCCCATGCATCGACAGCCCGCCATGGCCGCCCGAAAGAAGACACCCCCCCGCCGCCTCCCCGTCGGCGCCGAGGTCGTGCCGCAAGGCATCCACTTCCGCGTCTGGGCGCCGAAGCGCTGGCGCGTCGAGGTCGTCTTCGAGGACGCCGGCCGGCCGCCCTTCCTCCTGGACCCCGAGAAGGACGGCTACTTCTCCGGCCTCGCCGAAGGCCTCCAGGCGCCGACCCTCTACCGCTTCCGCCTGGATGGCGGCGACGCCTTCCCCGACCCGGCGTCGCGCTTCCAGCCGGAAGGCCCGCACGGCCCCTCGCGGGTGATCGACCCGTCCACCTTCGAATGGACCGACCGGGACCGGCCCGGGACAGGACCCGCAGGCCAGGTGCTCTACGAGATGCACGTCGGTACCTTCACATCGGAGGGGACCTGGGCGGCGGCGGCGCGGGAGTTGCCAGATCTGGTGGAGCTCGGCGTCACCTGTATCGAGATGATGCCGGTCTGCGAGTTCCCCGGCCGGTTCGGCTGGGGCTACGACGGCGTCGACCTGTTCGCCCCCACCCGCCTCTACGGGGAGCCGGACGACCTGCGCCGCTTCGTCGACCGGGCGCACGCCTTGGGGCTCGGGGTGATCCTGGACGTTGTCTACAACCACCTCGGGCCGGACGGCAACTACCTCAAGCAGTACGCGGACGGCTACTTTACCGATCGCTACAAGAACGACTGGGGCGAGGCGATCAACTTCGACGGCGACGACGCCGGCCCGGTGCGCGAATTCTTCCTCGCCAACGCCGGCTACTGGATCGACGAGTTCCACTTCGACGGGCTGCGGCTCGACGCCACCCAGGACGTCAAGGACGCGTCGGAAGACCACATCCTGGCCGCGGTCGTCCGCCGGGCGCGCGAAGCCGGCGGGAAGCGGCCGGTCTACCTGATCGCCGAGAACGAGCCGCATCATTTGAAGCTGGTCCGCCCCCCCGAGCGCGGCGGCTATGGCCTGGACGCCCTGTGGAACGACGACTACCACCACACGGCCACCGTGGCGCTGACCGGCCACAACGAGGCCTACTACAACGACTACAAGGGCAGCCCCCAGGAGCTGATCTCGGCCGCCAAGTACGGCACCCTCTACCAGGGGCAGCGCTACTCCTGGCAGAAGAAGCGGCGCGGCGCCCCGGGGCTGCTGGACATCCCGCGCACGGCGTTCATCAACTTCCTCCAGAACCACGACCAGGTCGCCAACTCCGCCCGCGGCGACCGCTGCCATGTGCACGCGGCCCCCGGCCTCTTCCGCGCCCTGACGGCGCTGACCCTGCTCCTGCCCGGCACGCCGATGCTCTTCCAGGGCCAGGAGCTCTGCGCCTCGAGCCCCTTCCTCTACTTCGCGGATCACCGGGGCGAGCTCGGAGCGGCGGTGCGCCGGGGTCGCGAGGAGTTCCTGGCGCAGTTCCCGAGCATGGCCCTGCCCGAGGTGGCCTCCGCCATCCCGGACCCGACCGATCCGGCGACTTTCGAGCGCTGCAAGCTCGACTTTGGAGAGCGGGGCGAGCGGGGCGAGCGCGAGCGGCACGCTCCGTGCTATGCCATGCACCGGGACCTCCTGCGGCTGCGGCGGGAAGACCCGGTGTTCCGCAGACAGGGAGTTCTGGACGGGGCGGTGCTGGCGGCGAAGGCGTTCGTCCTCCGCTTCTTCGCCCCCGATGGAGAGAGGGATGGGGACGACCGGCTGCTGGTCGTCAACCTGGGGATGCAGCTTCACCTGGCGCCGGCGCCGGAGCCGCTGCTGGCGCCGCCCGAGAAGGCCCGTTGGACCGTCCTCTGGTCGAGCGAGGACCCGCGCTACGGCGGGCTCGGCGCGACGCCGCCGGAGGATGAAGAGGGGGATTGGTGCCTGCCCGGCCAGGCGGCCGTCGTTCTGTGTCCGGCCCCCGACGCCCCGGATAGAGCCCCTGATGAAGACGACGTGGAGGAATCCGACCATGGCTGAACCGCTCGCCGCCCAACTCTCCCGCACCATGCCCTGGACTCGCGAGGTCGAGGCGCCCGGGCCCGAGCCGCTGCCCGAGCCTCTCCTGAACCGCGAGTGGCTGGTCGGCAACGGCCTCGGGGGGTATGCCTCCGGGACCACCGTCTCCGGCGCGCCCACCCGCCGGTATCACGGCGTGCTGGTCGCGGCCCTGCCGGCGCCGGTCGGCCGCACGCTGATGCTCGGCCAGGTCTGGGAGGTGCTGCGGCTGCCGGACGGCACGCTCGTCCAGCTCGGCGGCGAGCCGGGGTCGGAGACCTGGTTCAACTATCTGCGCGAGTTCCGGCTGGAGGCGGGCCTGCCGGTCTGGCGCTACGAGATCCAGGGCTTCGTGCTGGAGAAGCGGGTCTTCCTGGCCCACCTCCACAACACCGCCCACGTCCTCTACCGGCTGGTCGACGGCGCCGGCCTGGTGCGGCTGGAGGTCCACCCGGCCCTCCACTTCCGGCCGCACGACGCGCCGGTCTCGACGCCGCTCGGCGACTCCTACACGCTGACGGTCTGCGGCGACAGGTACGAGGTCTGCTCGCCCTGGCCGGCTCTGCCGCCGCTGCGCCTGTCGTTCTCGGGGGCCAATACGACCTTCACGGTCGCCGACCGCCGGATCACCGGCATCCGTTACGAGGTCGAGGAGCGCCGCGGCTACGAGTCGGTCGGCGACCTCTGGGCGCCGGGCTTCTTCGCCGCCGACCTCGTGGGGCCGGGGGAGGAGGTGTCGCTGATCGCCTCGACCGAATGCTGGGAGGTGGCGCGGGCGCTCACCTCGCGGGAGGCGCTGGCGGCGGAGCTGGAGAGGCGCGAGCGGCTGCTGCTGCTGGCCGACCCGCGGGCTCGTCACGGCACGGCGGCCGAGCTGGTGCTCGCCGCCGACACCTTTGTCGTCACCCCCGGCCGTTCCGAGGACGCGGCGCGCGCCCACGCCGCCGGCGACGAGGCGAGGAGCGTCATCGCCGGCTACCACTGGTTCACCGACTGGGGGCGCGACACCATGATCAGCCTGGAGGGGCTGACGCTGGCGACCGGCCGCGGCCTGGAGGCCGGCTCGATCCTGCGCACCTTCGCCCGCCACGTCCGCGACGGCCTGATCCCCAACTACTTCCCCGAGGGGGACCGCGAGGGGGTCTACCACACCGCCGACGCGACGCTCTGGTTCTTTCACGCCCTGGACCGCTATCTGAGGGCGACCGGCGACCGCCGGACGCTGGCGCAGCTCCTGCCGACGCTGCTCGACATCGTCGACCACCACCTGCGCGGCACCCGGTTCGGCATCGGCGTCGACCCCGAGGACGGGCTGATGCGCCAGGGGGAGGAGGGCTACCAGCTCACCTGGATGGACGCCAAGGTGGACGGCTGGGTGGTCACGCCGCGCCGCGGCAAGGCGGTGGAGATCAACGCCCTCTGGTACAACGCCCTGCGGTTGCTCGAAGGCTGGCTGCGCGAAGCCGGGGGGCTTCTGGAGACGGCGGAGGCGGCGGCGGCGGCGCAACGGATCGCCGGGCACGCCGAGCGCGCTCGCGAGTCGTTCAACCGCCGCTTCTGGTATGAGGACGGAAACCACCTCTACGACGTGATCGACGGCCCGGAGGGGGACGACCCCGCCTGCCGGCCGAACCAGGTCTTCGCGGTATCGCTCTCGCATCCGGTGCTCGACCCGCCGCGCTGGGAGGCGGTGGTGCGCGTCGTCCACGACGAGCTGCTGACGCCGGTGGGGCTGCGCTCGCTCTCCCGGGACCACCCGGACTACAAGCCGACCTACGACGGCGACCTGCGCTCGCGCGACGCCGCCTACCACCAGGGCACGGTCTGGAGCTGGCTGATCGGTCCGTTCGTCGACGCCTGGCTGCGCGTCCATCCGGGGGACCGCGCCGGGACGCGCCGTTTCCTGGAGGGGCTGGTCCCGCACCTGGGCGAGGCCTGCCTGGGTCAGGTCAGCGAGGTCTTCGACGCAGAGGAGCCCTACACCCCGAGAGGCTGCGTCGCCCAGGCCTGGGGCGTCGCCGAGATGCTGCGCGCCTGGGTGCTGACGGAAGGGGCGGCGGCGGAGCTGGAGAAGCTGGAGACGGTCCAGGAGCAGTTGGCGACGGCGTAGGAGCCTCGCCGGCTTGGCGCCCCAGGGGGGCGCCTCTGGCACGGGGCTTGCGCTGTCCTTGGAACGACGGGAGACGGTTTCCCATGGGGGAACTGTCCTCTTTCCGTGAAAGGAGCGGTTGGATGCAGGTACCCCTGGAAATTTCTACCCGGCTGATCGATTTGAGCGCGCCTCTGGAAGACGAGTTGCGGCGTCGGGCCGCCAAGCTCGAGCGCCATTACGACCGCATCACCAGCTGCCGCATCGCGGTCGAGCGGATGAGCCTCCATCACCAGGAGGGCGGCCCCTACCGGGTGCGGATCGACATCACAGTCCCCGGCTCCGAGCTGGTCGCCAACAAGGAGGGGGAAGACCTGAACACGGCGGTGCGCGACGCCTTCCAGGCGGCCGAGCGCCAGGTGGAGAGCTTCTCCCAGCGCCGGCGCGGCGACGTCAAGACCCCGGTCGGCCCGCCGCATGGGCAGGTCGTCCGGATGTTCCAGGAAGAGGGGTACGGTTTCCTCCAGTCGGAGGATGGCAGGGAGGTCTACTTCCACCGCAACGCCGTGCTCGATCCGCCCGGTTTTGAGAATCTCCAGGTCGGCGCGGCCGTCCGCTTCGCCGAGGAGCAGGGGTTCGAAGGCCCGCAGGCCAGTACTGTCACGCTGGTCGACTAGGAGCGGTCGACCAGCGTGGGACGGCTTCTTACCGGGATCGAGAACGGCGAGGTCTGCGCGCCGGAGCCGCTCCATCCGGCACCCATATTGCACTACTTCATCTCTGGCGACGGGTTTTCCCGGGCGCCCGGTTCAGACCGACACGAAGATCAACGGAAGGGAGTTTGCAGTATGAACATTCCTAGCAAAGAACCCCGTGAAACCCTGATGGGCTGGTTGAACGACGCCTACGCCATGGAGAAGGGCCTGGTCCAGGTCCTCGAGAACCACGCCAACGACGTCAAGGACTACAACCCCGAGGCCTACACCCGGATCAGCCGCCACCTGGAGGAGACCCGGATGCATGCCGAGCGGGTGCGCGAGTGCGTGGAGCGGATGGGCGGCAGCGTTTCGACCGTGAAGACCGCCATGGGCGCGGTCGCCGGCTTCTTCCAGGGCCGTTCGACCGGCGCGGCGCCGGACGAGCTAGTCAAGAACGCGCTGTCCGACTACGCGGCCGAGCATTTCGAGATCGCCTGCTACCAGGCGCTGATCCAGGGCGCCAAGGCGCTGGGTGAGACCGAGGTGGCGCGGGTCTGCGAGATGATCCTGCGCGACGAGCAGGAGATGGCGCAGTGGCTGCAGCAGCAGCTGCCGATGCTGGTCCAGGAGCACCTGGGCCAGGGTGCGATGGCTGGAGCCGGCACTGGCAACCTGTCCAGCGGGCCGGGCGGCAACCGCTTCTAAGAGCCCAACCCTGCATCACCAAAGCCCGGATCGGCCCCGCCTGGGGCGTCCGGGCTTTTCGCTTTTTGTCAGGGCTACCAAAAACAGAAAGGGCAGCAGGCTGCGAATGCTGTGGATCCCGAGGTGAGCGGCCTGCTACCCTCTCTCTCTCCCCTCCCGTCACGCCCACCGGGGATTACAGCAAGAGGTCTGCCAGGCTACTCCCGCTCACTCTCCCGGAACCGCAGCATCGGGTTGCTGCGGGACTCCTGGAGGAAGGAGGCGACCTCTTCGACGAGGCTGAGGGTGACCTGTTCCATCTCGACCGCTTTCTGGAAGACGATCAGGGCGGCCACCGCCTCGTCGTAGACCTCGCACGAGCTGAAGATCGGCACGATCTCCTCGATCAGGCGTTTGCTCGCCGAAGCCCGGCGCTCGCGGGCGTAGAGGGCGGCGAGGTCGAGCGAGATCAGGGCGGCGTCGAAGACGGCGCCGTCCTCGATCATCCCGGAGCGGGCTTCGAGCAGCGCCTGCTCGGCCGCGGCCGAATGGCCGAGCGCCGCCCCGACCTTGCCTTCGAGCCAGCGCAGGCGGATCAGGTCGGAGCCGAGGCCTCCCTGCTCCATGATCTGGCGGGTGTCGGGGAGCAGCGCCGCGGCCTCCTCGGTGCGGCCGCTGTCGTGGAGGCAGTAGATCAGGTTGAACTGGGTGACGCTGATCAGCCGGGGCTCCTGGGCGCCGTCGATCAGGAAGAGGCTGGAGCGGAAGCAGTCGCAGGCGGCGTCGTACTCGCCTTTGTACTGCAGCAGGGTGCCCTTGCGCAGGGTCGCCCGGCCTTGCAGGTGCGGCTCGTTGATCTCGCGATAGAGATCGATCGCCGCGTCGAGCAGCGCGATGCCTTCGTCCAGGCGGCGCTGGGCGCGGCGCAGGCCGGCCTTGAGCTCCAGCAGCAGGCCCTCGTCGAGCGGGTCGAGCCAGCTTTGAGCGAGATAGGTCTCGGCGGTTTGAAAAGCCTGCTCGGCCTGCCGGAAATCAGCGAGGATGCGCAGCGCATTGCCGAGATAGGCCCAGGCTCGGGCCTTGGCGGCCTCGAAGGAGCCCGGTCCATACAACCTGGGGTCCAGGAAATCGGTCAGCTCGATCGCCAGGCGGGCCATCTCCTCCGCCTTTTGCGGCTCGGTCACTGCGGCCTGGCGCGACTTGTCGACCAGCACCTCGAAGAAGCCCCAGGTCCGGTAGCGCGGCTCGGTCAGGATCAACGCCCGGCGCTGGTCCTGGCTGTAGGTCCGGATCTCCCGCCAGAGCTCGGCCGCCCGGGCCCGCTCGCCCGCCACCCGCGCCTGACGGCGCTCGATGTCGGAGCCGGTCTCCGCGAGGACGCGTTGGACGAGACCCGGCGAGGGACGGGACTCCGCTTCCAGAGGGTCGGTCAGGGGATCGGCGCCCGCGTCCTCGAGCGGCGGCAGGATCGCGAGGAGCCGCTCCTCGCAGTCCGGGCAGGTGAACAGATGACGCTGCAGGACGCGACTCTCCTCCTCGGTGAGCGCATCGTCGAGAAACCTCTCCAGAGCTTCGCCGTCTGGATGCCACTCCGTCATCTGGACGTTCCCTCCCGCAGGGGAGCGAGCCGGAGAGAATGCAAAATCCGTTCTCGCCACCCAGCTGCCGCGTTACGGCCTGGTACGGCTTCTCCTTCCCGGCAGGTCAACAACGGCCACCACGGCTGAAGCGCCTACCGTACTATACGGACAGCCAGTCATCAGGTTTTCAGAAGTAGTGGAAGAATACACTTTTCAGCTCTGAGGGGGGAAGCCCTCTTGACGTGGAGCTTAGATGATATATTTTGTCACAAATAGTGTCTGCCCGAAGGAGGGCCTGATCGTGAGCGATATCGAAAGCCGTGGTTATGTCCATCCCGACACGTTGGTCTCGACGGATTGGGTGTCGGACCACCTGAACGACCCCGGGGTCCGGGTCGTCGAGTCGAACGAGGACCCGCTGCTGTATCCCAGCGGTCATCTCCCCGGGGCGGTGGAGGTCGACTGGACCCGGGACCTGAACGATCCGCTCCGCCGCGACTACCTGGGGCGCGAAGGGTTCGAGGCGCTGATGCGGCGCATCGGCGCGACGCGGGACACCACCGTGGTCTTCTACGGCGACCGCAACAACTGGTGGGCGGCCTACGCCCTGTGGGTCTTCCGGCTGTTCGGCCACGACAACGCGAAGATCATGGACGGCGGCCGCATCAAGTGGGTCAACGAGGGCCGGCCGTTGACGACCGACGTGCCGGCCTATCCGGCGAGCGGCTACAAGGCGCCGGAGCGGGACGACCGCAAGGTCCGCGCCTTCCGCGACGAGGTGATGAAGCACATCGAGTCGGAGCGCAAGCTGATCGACGTGCGCAGCCCCGCCGAGTTCACCGGCGAGCGTCTCCACATGCCGGAGTACCCGAACGAGGGGGCGTTGCGCGGCGGCCACATCCCCGGCGCCAAGAACATCCCGTGGGCGCGCGCCGTCCATCCCGAGGACGGCACCTTCAAGTCCGCCGAAGAGCTGCGGGCGATGTACGAGGGGGAGGCGGGGCTCAAGCCTGACGACGACGTCATCGTCTACTGCCGCATCGGCGAGCGCAGCAGCCACACCTGGTTCGTCCTCACCCACCTGCTGGGCTACAAGAACGTCCGCAACTATGATGGGAGCTGGACGGAGTGGGGCAACCTGGTCGGGGTCCCGATCGAACGGTAGGTCCGATGCCAGAGGTACCCGAGAAACTGAGCCGTACGCTGGAGGCGCTCGAGATGGTCCCCGACCGCTCCGAGCGCATCCAGCTCCTGATCGACGTCGCCAGCCGCTTCCAGGAGGTCCCTCCACGGCTGGCGACGCGTCCCTTTACCAAGGAGCACCAGGTCCCGGCCTGCGAGTCCGAAGCCTACGTCTGGGGGGAGCCCCGCCCCGACGGCTCGCTGGATTTCCACTTCGCGGTGGAGAACCCCCAGGGGATCTCGGCCAAGGCCCTGGCGGTGATCCTGGGGGACTCGCTCTCGGGAGCCCCCCCCGAGCAGGTCGCCCAGGTGGAGCAGGACGTCGTCTACAAGATCTTCGGCCGGGAGCTCTCCATGGGCAAGTCGATGGGGCTCATGGGCATGGTGTCGATGATCAAGGCCATGGCCCGCAAGGTCGCGGACGTGCGGGAAAGGACCTAAAGGACGGCAAGGACTCCAAGGACCAGGAAACCTGGGAGTCCTTGCCGTCCTTGAAGTCCTTTGCGTCCTTTGGCTCCCTGTCCAACTTTGTCCCGAAAAGTACTTGACCATCCGCGCTCTGCGGGCGTAAGGTGTCTGTCGTGATCGAGCCCCGTCCCCGCCTCCGAGCCGTCGACCCTCTGCCTCCGGCGCTGCATCTGCGCGCCCTGGACCACCTCCGGTTCATCCGCGAGACCATGGAGGGCGCGGCCTTCTTCACCGCGGTTTCAGGCATTGGCGAGATGGCGGTCGGGGCGACCGCGTTGGCGGCGGCGTTCCTGGCGGCGCGCCAGCCGGACCCGGCGTCGTGGCTGCTGACCTGGCTGGCCGAGGCGATGCTCGCCGTGCTGATCACCGGCGGGGCGATCGTCTGGAAGGCGCGCCGGGCGGAGATCAGCCTGGTGTCCCAGCCGGGGCGCCGGTTCATCCTCGGCCTGGTGCCGCCGTTGATCGTCGGGGCTCTGCTCACCCTCGCCCTCTTCATGCGCGGCGCGTTCGACCTGCTGCCGGGGCTCTGGCTGCTGCTCTACGGCGCGGGGGTGGTGACCGGCGGCGCCTTCTCGGTGCGGATCGTGCCGGTGATGGGGCTGGCGTTCATGGGGTTGGGCGCGTTGGCGCTGGTGGCTCCCCCTTCCTTCCGGGACCTCCTGATGGCGGCGGGCTTCGGCGGCCTGCACCTGTTGTTCGGGGCGTTCATCGCCTGGAGGCACGGTGGCTAGGCAGACCCGCCGCGTGCTGCCGCCCTCCCCTGAGGACGGCGGCGGTTCTTCCGGCCACGAGAGCCAGGAGGGTGAGGTGGATACCGGCTTGGCGCAGCGGGCGGCGCTCGACCTCGACCGCCTGATCCACGAGCGCATCCGGCTCGGGATCGTGAGCGCCCTCGCGGTCAACCGCCACCTCAGCTTCAACGACCTCAAGAAGCTCCTGAAGACCACCGACGGCAACCTCAGCGTCCACGCCCGCAAGCTCGAGGAGGCCGGCTACGTCACCTGCGAGAAGTACTTCGAGGGCCGGGTGCCCAAGACCGAGTACCGCCTCACCGCCTCCGGCCGGCGCGCCCTGGAGCGCTACCTGGACCACATGGAGGCCATCATCCACGCCACCCGCGACGGGTAGGCAGACAGGCTGGGAGACGCCGCTCCATGTCCGCGAGCTTTATCAGGCAAAGTGATTTACGTGCCCCGGGTCCGCACGTCGCCATCATCATGGACGGCAACGGCCGCTGGGCGGCGTCGCGCGGGCGGCCGCGCACGGCCGGGCACGTGGCCGGGGCGGAGGCGGTGCGCCGCACGGTCGAGGCGGCGCGCGACCTCGGGGTCGGCGCCCTGACCCTGTTCGCCTTCTCGTCGGACAACTGGCGCCGGCCGGACGGCGAGGTACGGGCGCTGATGGCCCTGTTCCGGCGCTATCTGGCGACCGAAGCGGTGCGGTGCGCGGCGGACGGCGTGCGCATCCACGTCATCGGCCGGCGCGACGGTCTGCCGGGCCGGCTGGTCCAGGCGATCGAGGAGGCGGAGGCGCGGACCGCCGGCGCCGGCCCGTCCCTGCTGCGGATCGCGGTCGACTACTCGGCGCGCGACTCGATCCTGCG
>JBKKAU010000752.1:0-1454 GCA_046714475.1 Thermoanaerobaculia bacterium | reverse complement strand
GTTCCTGGACCGCGGCGGCCGGCCTCGCGGCCCGGCGTTCCGCGTCGACGCCGGCAACACGTTCCCCTGGACCCCCCGGATCGCCACGGACGCCGAGGGCAACTTCATGGTGGCCTGGGCCCACCAGGCGACGGGCGCCCTCTCGGGGCGGGTCTTCTCCTCTTCCGGAACCCCCTTGACCGGCAACCTCGAGATCGCGCCGCCGGCGCCGTACACCACGGGCGCCAGAGTCGTGGCGGAACGGGGCGGCGGCTTTACGGTGCTGTGGCATTCCGCCATCAGCCTCCAGCAGCGGCGCTACACCCCCGGCGGGGTGCCGCTCGGCCCGGCCGAGACCCTGTTCAGCGGACCGACGTTTCTCGACCTCGCCGCGGCGGCCCACGGCGACGACGGGGTCGTGGCGGTCTGGACGCTGCCGGGGCCCCAGGTCCGGGGAGGGATCTTCCATCCCGGAAAAGCGCCCGTCCTGTTCCACGTCCACACCTATTCGGCGGCAGCCGCGAGCCGGTTCTACTTCGAGGGCCCCCTGCTCGCCATCGCGAGCCGCCCGGACGACGTCTTCGTCGTGACCTGGTGGGACGTGGCCGGCAACTGGCCCGCGGTCTCGGCGCAGACCTTCGCCGGCACGGGCCCGCCGCTCGGCCAGGCCGTCCGGGTCGACGATCCGGCCGCGACCAACTTCAATGCCCCCCTCGGCCTGGACGCCACCGTGGACAAAGAGCTCAGCTTCGTGGTCGGCTGGCAGGGCTCCTATCCCCTGCAACGCGACCGGGTCACGATCTGGACCCGTACGCTCGGCACGGACGGCAGGCCCCGGGGACCGGCGATCGAGTCGGTCGATTCGGCCGACGCCACCTATGAGGATCCCGTATACCTGGCCCTCGCCGGCGGCAACCAGGGGGGGGCCCTGCTGCTCTGGCAGGAACGCCGCCGGCCTTTCGACGGGGTCGCCACCCCCATTCCGTCCTGCTTCAGCGAAGGTATCTACGCCCGGCCCGTCCATACGTCCTGCGGCCTGGGGGAGGGCCTCTGCCTCCAGGAAGGCCGGTTCCGGGTCCGGGTCTCCTGGGCGCTGTCCAACGGCCAGACGGGCAGGGGACAGCCGGTCCCCCTCACCCGCGAATCCGGCACCTTCTGGTTCTTCGGCGCCAACAACGTCGAGCTGGCGGTCAAGATCCTCGACGGCCGGGTCGAAAACGGCCACTTCTGGGTCTTCTACGGCTCGCTCTCCGACGTGGGCTATACGCTCACCGTCGACGACACGGTCACCGGGGCCACGAAGACCTATGTCATCCCGCACTCGACGCTCGCCAGCCGCTCGGACACCGCCGCCTTCCCCGCCGCTCCGCCGGCGAGCGAGAGCGTCGTCGTGGCGGCCGCCCCCTCCCACCCGCCGTGGGGCGCCCGCCCCCGGGCCGGGGGCCCCCAGTTTTAGGGACACCCCCCCCCGCCCG
>JBKKAU010000751.1:0-3046 GCA_046714475.1 Thermoanaerobaculia bacterium | reverse complement strand
CCCCCTATTGTTTTTTGGGGGGGGGGGGGGGGGGCCCGCGGCGGTGGATGGGACGTCGTCCTGCAGAACCCCAACCGCTATCCCGAAGCCCGGACGCGGCGTCTCCGCCCCTGGCTGGAGAGCCTGTTGACCGCCCTGCCCGGCTCACGGGAGACGGCGCTGGCCGAGCGCGGCGAGCGCGGTGAGCGCGGTGAGAACAGCGATCTCGACGCTCTCAGCCTTGGCGTGCGCTTCGCGGGCGACCGCGAGATGCGGCGGGTGAACCGCGGCTTCCGCGGCAAGGACAAGACCACCGACGTGCTCTCCTTTCCCGGCGGCCCGGAGGACGGCGGGCACCTGGGCGACATCCTGATCTCGGTGCCGGCCGCGCGGCGGCAGGCGGAGGCCGCCGGCCATCCGGTCGAGCGCGAGCTGAAGGTCCTTCTCTTGCACGGGCTTCTACACTGCATGGGCTACGACCACGAGACCGACGACGGCGCGATGGAGCGCCTGGAGAGGAAGCTGCGCCGCATCTGGATCCGCGACCACGAGGAGCGCCATGCCTGAGACCGCCGACCCCTGGCTGACCGCGGGGGCCCTGGGCTGGGGGCTGGCCTTCTTCCTGCCCCTGTCGGTGCTCGCCGCCGTGCTCTCCTCGCTGCTGGAGCGCAGCGGGCCGATCCGGCTGCGACACTGGGCCGAAGAGGCCGGCGGACGGCTGCGGCGGCTCTACGACGTACCGCTCCGCTTCGGCGTCTTCCGCTACCTGCTGTCGTTCACCGCCCGGCTGGCCCCGATCCTCCTCTTCATCTCCCTCGCCGGCCTCCTGGCGTCCGCCGGCGTCGGCTATCCCATGGTCTGGAGCCTCGCCGTGGTGGCGGTGCTGCTCGCCGCGACCGAGGTGCTCAACCGCGTGCTGGTGGCCCGCAGCCCGGAGACCGCCCTGCGCGCGCTGACCCGGGTCTACCGCGCCGTCCTGATCCTGCTGACGCCGCTGATCGCCGGGCTCGCGCCCCTGGTCCGGGTCCGCGCTCCCGGTCCGGAAACCGGCGAGGAGACCGAAGGCGCCTCCGACGAGGAGATCGAGGCCTTCATCGACGTCGGCACGCGCGAGGGCATCCTCGAGCCCCAGGAGGGCGAGATGCTCTGGAGCATCGTCGACTTCGGCGACACCCTGGTGCGCAGCGTCATGACGCCGCGCATCGACATCGTCTGCGCGCCGGTCGACTGCGCGATCGACGTCCTGGCCGAGCGCTTCGTCGAGTCCGGCCACTCGCGCCTGCCGCTCTACCAGGAGTCGATCGACGACATCGTCGGCATCCTGCACATCCGCGACGTGCTGCGCGCCACGCGCAGCCCCGAGCCGACGGCGGCCCGCGACCTGATCAAGCCGCCGCTCTTCATCCCCGAGACCAAGCCGCTCGGCGAGTTGCTCAAGGAGCTCCAGGCACGGTTCCAGCAGGTGGCGATCGTGGTGGACGAGTACGGCGGCACCGCCGGCTTGGTGACGGTTGAGGACCTCGTCGAGGAGATCGTCGGCGAGATCATGGACGAGCACGAGGCGCTGGTCGCCGAGCTCGAGCCGCTGGAGAACGGCGCCTACCGCCTGGACGGCCGCGCCCACGTCGAGCTGCTCGACGAGCTGTTCCAGGTCGACCTCGAAGACCCCGAGTTCGAGACGGTGGCCGGCCTCGTCTTCAGCGCCATCGGGCGCGTGCCGCAGGCCGGCGAGAGCGTCGACTGCTACGGCCTGCGCTTCACCGTCGAGGCGGTCGCCGACCGCCGGATCCAGACCGTGCGGGTCGAGCGCCTCACCGCGGAAGAGGAAGCAAACGCCCGCGAGGCGGAGGCCTGATGGCGAAAGCGGGCAGCGTGGCGCTGGTCGGCCGGCCCAACGCCGGCAAGTCGACCCTGATGAACCATCTCCTCGCAGAGAAGCTGGCGATCGTCTCCGACAAGCCGCAGACGACCCGGCACCGGCTGGTCGGCATCCTCTCCGGCGAGCGTGGCCAGATCGTCTTCTACGACACCCCCGGCATCCACCGGCCGCTGCACCGCTTGAACCGCCAGATGGTGCAGCACGCCCTGAGCGCCATGAACGACGCCGACGTCATCTGCCTGCTCGTCGACGTCGCCGAGAAGTCCGGCTCGGGCGACGCCTACATGCTCGACCTGGTGAAGAAGGCCGAAGGCCCCAAGGTGCTGGTCCTCAACAAGATCGACAAGGTGCGCAAACCGTCGCTGCTGCCGCGTCTCGAGCAGTACGGCCAGGCCGGCGTCTTTGACCAGATCGTGCCGGTGAGCGCGCTCTCCGGCGACGGCTGCGACCGCCTCCTCGACGTCTTCTGGAACCTGCTCCCGGAAGGGGAGCCGCTGTTCGATCCGGAGCTGCTGACCATCCACCCGGAGCGGTTCCTGGCCGCCGAGCGCGTCCGCGAGAAGGTCCTGGAGCTGACCAGCGACGAGCTGCCCTATACGACCGCGGTGGTGGTCGAGCGCTGGGAGGACGACGCGGACAAGGACCTCGTCCGCATCTACGCCTCGATTTTGGTTGAGCGTCCGGGCCAGAAGTCGATCGTCGTCGGCCGCCAGGGCCAGATGATCAAAGCGATCGGCACCGCCGCCCGCCTCGACCTCGAAGAGTTCCTCGAGCGCCGCGTCTACCTCGACCTCCACGTCCGCGTCGAGCCCGACTGGCGCGAAAACCGTTCCCTGCTCGCCGCCATGGACCGGGACGTGGACGTGGACCTGGGGTAAAGCAAGAGGGCGCGATGAATCGCGCCCCTACACCCCCCTATCGCCCACCCTGTACGGGCGGTTTTCTATGTAGGGGAGGGGGCTCGTCCCCTCCCGGACGGGGGCAAGCCCCGCCCCTACATCGAGGTCTTGATAGGAACTCAGCGCTGAGAGGGCGGTGGTGCCTCCCCCCCTGGGTGGGCGGGTGGTAGGGAGCGGGGAGGTCAGGTGGGGGCTTTTCACAACCCCGACGCCGCATCCACCGGCAGCCCCGCCGCCTTCCAGGCCTCCCAACCGCCGGTCAAGGCGACGGCCTTGGGCCATCCCGCCC
>JBKKAU010000750.1:0-16040 GCA_046714475.1 Thermoanaerobaculia bacterium | reverse complement strand
GCCCGGGTCTTCCCGCGGCTCGAGGAGCTGGCGGGCGAGATCGACGCGGCGGTGCTGGCGGCGCCGACCGTGGCGCACGCCGAGGTCGGCTGCGAGCTGCTCCGGCGCGGGCTCCACCTGCTGGTGGAGAAACCGCTCGCCGCTTCGCTCGCGGAGGCCGGCCGGCTGCTGGAGAGCCGGGGGGACCGGGTGCTCGCGGTCGGCCACGTCGAGTTCTACAACCCGGCGGTCCAGGCGCTGCTCGGCGTCGGTCTGCCGCCGCGTTTCGTCGAGATCCAGCGCCTCGCGGTCTTCTCGCCGCGCAGCCTCGACGTCGACGTGGTCCTCGACCTGATGATCCACGACCTCCAGATCCTCCACGCCCTCGACCTCAGCCCGGTCCGCGAGGTGCGGGCGACCGGCATCGCGGTGCTGTCGCCGCGCATCGACATCGCCAACGCGCGGATCGAGCTCGAATCCGGCTGCGTGGCGAACCTGACCGCCTCCCGCGTCTCGGCGGAGCGGGTGCGGAAGCTCCGCGCCTTCCTGCCCAGCCGCTACTACTCCCTCGACTACCAGGCGCAGGAGATCCGCGGCTACCGCCTGGAAGAGAGCGACGGCCGGCGCAGCATCGTGCCCGCCGACCTGGAGGTCGAGAGCGCCGAGCCGTTGCGCCGCGAGCTAGAAGCCTTCGTCGCCGCCTGCAACGGCGAGCCCGCCCCCCTGGTCGACGGCCCCGCCGGCCGGCGGGCGCTGGAGACGGCTCTGGCGGTGGTGGAAGCGATCGGCTAGCCCCTGTCCCGCCTGCCTCCCGCCTGCTAGACTGTGCGGCCGGGTCCGCGGAGAGCTTCGAGCAGTGGATGTGCCGCCGCGCTGGCGGATGGCCGTGGACAGGACTGAGGTCTCCCTTCCCAAGGAGGAGCGTTTTTCATGAGCGATATCCGTATCGGTGTGATCGGCGGCAGCGGCCTGTACCAGATGGAAGGGCTGCAGGTCCGCGAGGAGCGCCGGATCGATACCCCGTTCGGCGAGCCGTCGGACATCTATGTCATCGGCGAGCTCGACGGCCAGACCGTCGCCTTCCTGCCGCGTCACGGCCGCGGCCACCGCCTGCTCCCCACCGAGCTCAACTACCGCGCCAACATCTACGGCTTCAAGGCCCTCGGGGTCGAGCAGCTCGTCTCGGTGTCGGCCGTCGGCTCCATGAAGATCGAGTACAAGCCGACCGACATCGTGGTCCCCGACCAGTTCTTCGACCGCACCCGCCACCGCACCGACACCTTCTTCGGCAACGGCCTGGTCGCCCACGTCTCGCTGGCCAAGCCGATCTGCCCGCGCCTGATCGACATCGCGGTCGACGCCGCGCGCGCCGCCGGGGCCACGACCCACCGCGGCGGGACCTATATCTGTATGGAAGGGCCGCAGTTCTCGACCCGCGCCGAGTCGGAGGCCTACCGCCAGCTCGGCTTCGACATCATCGGCATGACCAACCTCCAGGAGGCGCGGCTCGCCCGCGAGGCCGAGATCTGCTACGTCTCGCTCTCCATGGTCACCGACTACGACTGCTGGCACGAGACGGAAGAGGCGGTCTCCGGCGAGGCGGTGATGGAGGTCGTCCGCCAGAACGCCAGGATGTCGCAGGAGGTGGTGCGGCAGATGCTGACCCGGCTCGGGGACGGCAAGACGCGCGGCTGCCTGTGCGAGAGCGCCCTGGCGATGTCGCTGATCACCGAGCGCGCCATGATCCCGGCCCAGACGCTGCGCGATCTCGAGCCGATCATCGGCAAATACATCAAGGCCGAATGACGCGGATCCTGGTCACCAACGACGACGGCATCTTCTCCGAAGGCATCCGTCTCCTCGCCTCGGCTCTCGGTGAGCTGGGGGAGGTGATCGTCGTGGCGCCGGACCGCGAGCAGAGCGCCACCGGACACGCGCTCACGCTGTCGCGGCCGCTGCGCATGCAGAAGGTCCAGGAGAACTGGTACGCAGTCGACGGCACGCCGACCGACTGCGTCAACCTGGCCGTGCTGTCGTTGCTCAAGGACAACCCGCCGGACCTGGTGGCGTCGGGGATCAATTTCGGGCTGAACCTGGGGGACGACGTGACCTACTCCGGCACGGTGAGCGCGACGTTCGAGGGGACGCTGCTCGGCATCCCCTCCGTCGCCTTCAGCCAAGAGGTGGCCGAGGGGTTCTCGTTCCAGGCCGCGGCGCGCTTCGCCCGCGACCTGTTCGAGGTGCTGCTCGCCGAAGAGCTGCCACCCGACCTGCTGCTCAACGTCAACCTCCCGGCCGGTCCCATCCAGGGGGTGAGCTTCACCAGGCTGGGCCGGCGGGTCTACAAGCAGTCGATCGTCGAGAAGCTCGACCCGCGAGGGCGCAAGTACTACTGGATCGCCGGCACGCCGGAATGGAAGCGGGCCGAGGGGACCGACTATGAAGCCGTCTCCCAGGGACGCGTCTCGGTGACCCCGCTGCATCTCGACCTCACCTACTACCCGGGCCTCGAGAGCTTCGGATCGCTCTGGCGCAAGCTTTCGGACCTGAGCTTCCACGCCGATGGACCGCAGGACGGATGAGAGAGTTCGTGTCGCAGCGCGAGCGGATGATCCGCGACCACATCATCGCCCGCGGCGTCAAGGACGAGCGCGTGCTCGCGGCCCTGCGCAAGATCCCACGCCACCTCTTCGTGCGCGACCATCTGCGCAACCAGTCCTACGGCGACCACGCGCTGCCGATCGGCTCGGCGCAGACCATCTCGCAGCCATACATCGTGGCGCGTATGACCGAGCTGCTGGAGGTCGGCCCCGAGCATTCGGTGCTCGAGATCGGCACCGGGTCCGGCTACCAGACGGCGATCCTGGCGGTGCTGGGGCGGCGGGTCTACAGCCTGGAGCGGATCCCCGAGCTCGCCCAGCAGGCGATCCCGCGCATCCGGCAGCTCGGGCTCGACAAGAACGTCAAGATCCAGGTCTTCGACGGTACCGTGGGGTGGAGCGAGTGGGCCCCCTACGACCGGATCATGGTGACCGCCGGAGCGCCCAAGGTGCCCGAGCCGCTGCTCGACCAGCTCGCCCCGGGCGGCGTGCTGTTGATCCCCGAGGGGCAGATCAACGCCCAGCGGCTGGTCCTCTACAAGAAGTCGGCGCGCGGCGAGATCCGGCGCAAGGAGGGCGAGGAGGTCGCCTTCGTGCCGCTGCTCGGCCGGCACGGGTGGAAGGCGGGTTGAGATGGGCGGCTCTCCGGAGCGGGCCTTCCGGATCCGGGTGAGCGGCAGGGTCCAGGGGGTCGGATTCCGCTGGTTCACCCGCCAGGCCGCGCAGGATCTGGGTGGCCTCACCGGGCGGGTGCGCAACCTGCCCGACGGCCGGGTCGAGGTCGAAGTGGCCGGCGACCCCGAGAGGCTGGAGGCCTTCCGCGGCCGGCTCCTCCAGGGGCCGGCGGGCGCCTGGGTCGCCGGTCTCGAAGAAGAGGAGCTATCCGCCGTCCCCGCCTGGGACGGCTTCAAGATCGACCGCTAGCCGCGAGGCTGGCCGGAGGGAGTCATGGAGGAGTTGAAGAAGCACATCCGGGAGATCCCGGACTTCCCCAAGCCGGGGATCCTGTTCTACGACATCACGACCCTGCTGCAGCACCCGCTGGCCCTGCGCAAGACGGTCGACTGCTTCGTCTGGATGTTTGCGGAGAAGAAGGTCGACAAGGTGGTCGGCATCGAGTCGCGCGGCTTCATGTTCGGGCCGATCGTGGCCTACGACCTGAACGCCGGCTTCGTGCCGGTGCGCAAACCCGGCAAGCTGCCGTACGAGACGATCCGGGAGTCCTACGACCTCGAGTACGGCTCCAACACGATCGAGATGCACAAGGACGCCGTCCAGCCGGGGGAGCGCGTGCTGATCGTCGACGACCTGATCGCGACCGGCGGCACGGCGCGCGCCGCGGCCAGGCTGACCGAGTCGCTCGGCGGCGAGGTGGTCGGGCTCGGCTTCATCATCGAGCTGACCTTCCTCGAACCGCGCAAGGCGCTCCCCGACTATCACATGGAGTCGCTGATCCAGTACTGATCTTTCATCATCCCGGAGCGGGAAGGGGCTGGAAAAGACATCCGCTATAATGCGCTGGCCTGCGGCTGTAGCTCAGGTGGAAAGAGCAGGAGTTTCCTAAACTCTTGGTCGGGGGTTCGAGTCCTCCCAGCCGCACCAGTCTTTCCGCCCCGGTCCTGTTCCCCAAGGAACGCTTTCAGGGAGTCTGCTTCTCATGAATGAACGTTTGACCCGCAAGGAGATGAAGCGCGACGAGTTCGCCATGGCCATGGGGCGGGGCGTCGAGTATGCCGGCAGTCACGTCCGGCCGATCCTGATGGCCGTGGGTGGAGCCTTGCTGCTCCTGCTGCTGGCCCTCGGTCTCTGGAGCTACTTCCGCCATCGCGCCGAAGAGGCGAGTGAACGGCTGGCGCCTGCCATGAAAGTCTACCAGGCCCCCATCCAGGCGACCGGCGCCAAGCCCGACGACCCCAAGGAGCCGAGCTTCCCGAACGAGGCCGCGCGGCGGGCCAAGGCCAAGCAGCTCTTCGAGGCGGTGCGCGACGACTACGGCTCGACCGATGCCGCCGACGTCGCCGGCGTCTACCTGGCGGACATCGCCGCCGAAGAGGGGCAGCTCGACCGGGCGCGCGAGCTGTGGACCGACTTCGTCGACGAGCACGACGACCACCTCCTGTCCGGGGCGGTGCAGCTCAACCTTTTCGCGCTCGACCGCAAGCAGGGCAAGGGCGAGGAGGTCGCCACCCGTCTGCGCGGCATGCTCGATCAGACCGAGGGGCCGCTGCCCCAGGACGTGGTTCTCCACGAGCTCGGAGTGACGCTGGAGCAGCTCGGCCGTCCGCAGGAGGCCCTCCAGCAGTACCAGAAGATCCTCGACGAGTATCCGCAGTCCGCCTACCGCCAGGCGGCGCAGCAGCGCCTGGGCGCGATCGATCCGTCGCGGGCCGTCGGCGGTGGCATGCCGCCTGGCCTTTCGATGCCCGGGTTCCCGGGCTGATCCCCGCCTCGCGGCGGGCTCCCCATGGCTCTTCCCTACCGCATCCTGGAGCGCAAGCGCGCCGGGATGCGGCTTTCCGACGAGGAGATCCGCGCCGTCGCCCAGGGCGCCGCGGACGGCTCGTGGAGCGAAGGTCAGCTCGGCGCCTTCCTGATGGCCGCCGCCATCCGCGGCATGGACGGAGGAGAGACCGAGGCGCTCACCCGGGCGATGCTGGAGTCCGGCGAGCGCTGGGAGCTGGCCCGCGAGGTCCCGCACCTCTGCGACAAACATTCGACCGGCGGCGTCGGCGACAAGGTCTCGCTGATCCTGGCGCCTCTCCTCGCCGCCTGCGGGCTGCCGGTGGTGATGCTCGCCGGCCGCGGCCTCGGCCATACCGCCGGCACCATCGACAAGCTGGAGAGCGTCCCGGGGATGGACCTCCGGCTCGACCGCGCGCGCTGCCTCGACCTGCTCTCCCGTTGCGGCGTCGCGATCGGGCTCGCCACCCAGGGCATCGCGCCGGCCGACCGGCGGCTCTACGCCATCCGCGACGTTACCGCGACCGTCGACTCCCTGCCCCTGATCACCGGCAGCATCCTCTCCAAGAAGCTAGCCACCGGCGCCGCCGCCGTGGTCTTCGACGTCAAGAGCGGGGACGGCGCCTTCATGCCCGAACGGGAGAGCGCGCTCGCGCTGGCGCGGAGCCTGGTCGAGACCTCCCGCGCGCTCGGCACCGCCGCTTCGGCCCTGATCACCGACATGAGCCAGCCGCTAGGCCGCTGGGTGGGGCACGCGGCCGAGGTCATGGAGTCGATCGCCACCCTGGAAGGGGAGGGGCCGGCCGACCTTGTTGAGATCACCCTGGCCTTGAGCGAGGAGGTGGCGCGGCTCGTCGGCCGGCCGCTGTCCCGTCAAGAGCTGGAGGCGGCGCTGGCGGATGGCCGGGCGCGGGAGCGGTTCGACCGCTGGGCCGAGCTTCAAGGCGCGGAGCCCGGCTGGCTGCATTCCCCGACTTTCCCGCTCGCCCCGGTCGAGCGCCCGCTGGTCGCGCGGCGCTCGGGACGGCTCTCCAGGATCGAGAACCGCCAGATCGGCCTGCTGATGGTGGAGGCCGGAGGGGGACGTCCGCACCCGGGAGCGGAGATCGACTTCGGCGTCTCCCTGCGGCTGGACGTCCGTCTGGGCCAGGAGGTCCGGGAAGGCGACGAGCTCGCCCGGCTCTATCTCCGCCGCGACGACGCCCGGCTCGTCTCGCTCTTCGAGGGCTGCTTCCTCGTCGACGATGGGAACGCCGCGCCGCCCGAGCTGATCGTGGAGCGAGTAGAGTAGAACCCTGGCGGTCTGGGTGCGTATCTAGCCTCTGGGGCGTCTACGCCCGAAAAGGAGAGCGTCATGGAGTTTTGGTGGGTCCTGATCCCGATCACGGGGATGCTGGCCGGAGTCTTCCGGGAGTGGATCAAAGTGCGCTCGCAGCAGCAGCAGCTCGGCCAATCCAGCGACGAGTTGGAAAAGATGGTGGCCGACCTGAAAAAGACGCTCGAGGTCCAGCAATTGCGCCTCCAGAACCTGGAAACCATCGTCGTCAGCCAGACCTGGGACGTGCTCCACGATCGGGAGATGCCCCCCGCGGCCCGGGAGCGCCTGGTGGAGGCGACGGTCCGCCACGAGGTGAGGGATCCAGACGCCGACGACCGCAACCGCCACCGGGCCGAGCAGCTCGCGCGGCGGCTGCAGGGCTGAGCCCCTCAACGATTCCCGCGCTGAAATCTCACCCGGAAGGCCTCGCCCAAAGGCCTTCCCTCGCCATCGAAACGGCGGCCCCAGGTCCTGGAGCCGCCTCCGGGAAGCTCCGAACGCCAGACGACGAAAAACCTCCCGCGGGCGTCGCGTTCCACGGTCGGGTCGTCCTGGAAGGCTTGTCCGGCCGGGCTGACGACGATGTCCCGGCCGGCCAGGCGGGCCAGGATGGCCGAGGTCCGGCCATCAGGCTCGATCGCGGTCCAGACCTGAACCGCGCTTGCGGACGAGCGGGTGTTGCGCAGCTCCAGAACCCAGTCGCAGGCGCCGGTGGCGTCGGGGTCCGGATCGGCGCAGGGGGGGCGGGTGAGAGTGATCGACGCCGGCGAGCCGGTGCAGGTCTCGGCCAGAGAGGTCCGCCCGGTCCGCGGATCGATCCAGAGCTTTGTCCACGGCGGGTCGCAGCTCAGACCCGGAAACCCGGCGACCGCGATCTCGATGGCGTCGTTGTTGGGCAGGTAGGCGACCGCGAAGCCGGCGTCGGATGTAGCCGCCAGCGACATCTGCCTCTGCGGCGACAGGCCCTGGTTGTTTAGGATGCTCTCCGGCAGCGGGCGCATCTCCTGCCACGGGCGCCTCCGGAACCGGCTGGCGAGATAAACCATGTCGAAAGAGGCTGGCGAGTCGAGCACCGCCAGCGGAGCGCTCCAGTCGAACAGGCCTTTCACTCCCAGGGTGAACCCGAACGCCCCCGAGAGCACGCTGGAGTAGGCGGTCTGGCGCACGCCGAAACGGTTGTCCGGAGGCGCCGCGGTGCTGTCCTGGGGGTACTCGTACGCGCCCTCGCCGTTGATGTCCGGTTTCGTGAGGCGGGGCTGCCGCAGAGCCAGGGGCAGCTGCCGGGCGCGCTCGGCCGCGCACTGCTGCCGGGTCTTGCCGGCACAGGCGCGGGGGTTGAGCGCGTGCCCGCTCTGGAAGAGCTGGAAGTCGAGCCAGCGCTGCTCCTCGAAGACGGCGTAGTCCTCGGCGGGCGAGGCCCCGGCCAGGTGATTGGTGACGAGATGACGGGGCACGGCCCTTTCGAGCTCGCGGCCCACCGCCTCCATGGAGGCGCGGACGAGATCGATCCGGTCATCGAAGCCCGGGGAGAAGACCACGAAATTGCCCGCCAGACGGGCCGCCACGTTGCGCGAGAAGACCACCGCGTCGTCCACGGCTGGATAGAGCTCCGGGGATCTGCCCCCCCCGCGGCCGACCGGGTTGACGAGGCCCGCGAGCACGACCACGATCCCGGCGCGGTTCGCCTGCTCGACCAATCCATCGAAGCTCTGCCAGTAGGCGGGGAGCCACCGTGAGCAGGCGTTGGGGATCGCGGCGCTCGGGCAGTCCCCCACCTGCTCGAACGAAGTGATCGCGCCCGTGTACTGGGTCGCGGGGGCCGTCAGCACGACGCTGAACCCCTTGGCCCGGCGGTTCTCCAGGAACGCGTTCCACTCTGCTGCCGTCGCGCTCACCGGCGCCTGCCAGGCGGTGTCGCCCAGCCAATAGAAAGGCGTGCCGTCGCCGTAGGTCAGGTAGGGGGGGCTTCCCGGTTCAGGGTTGGAGACCCGGAGGAATCCCCGGCGGTAGATCGCCGGCAGGTCGGAGGCGCGCGTCGCGCGGACGACGCGGAACCGTCCGCTCCGCCAGAGCCCCCGGTCCCGGTCCGAGCTGTCGGCGCCGCCGCAGGTCTGGCCGCCCGTGGTCCCGATGCAGCTCGCCCTCCAGCGCCAGGTCCCGGGCGGGAGGGCGGTGCGGACCTTGAACGTCCTGCCGCCATCCCAGAAGCCGTAGCCCGAGATTCGGAGGTGGGGAGAGTCGCGGGTGAAGGTCACCCGGACCACCAGGTCGCGGTACGGGTTTCCCCCGTCCGCCGTGTAGTCGCGCGCGCTGGTGAGGTTCTGCTCCCAGCGGTGCCACTGGACGACCTCCTTCTGCGCCGAGGCCGGCATCGCGATCAGGATCGCGAGCCACAGGAGACGCATAGGCTTATGCATCCCGCGGCTGGTAATTCACGAGCACGGGGGGCGCGGCCTGCCGGTCTTCGATGAGCCTCAAGAGCGCCTCCAGCACCGCGTGCTGCTTCGCTGGATCGTTCGGAGTGTCCAGAGGATAGCCATGACGGAACGGGACGAAGAGGGCGCGCGGCGGGCGCACCCGCTCGGCCACCTCGCGCAGGAGCTGGATGACCCCTGTCGTGATGCCGCGCCGTTCGAGCTCCGCCGAGACCAGACCCACGGTCTGGTTGCACGTCGGTCAGACAGGGACGAGGAGCGCAACGTCGAGTCCGTCCTGGACGAGGAGCTCGGCCGCCGCCGGCGCGCTGTCGCGCATCAGCCGGCCCGGGGCGGTGATCGAGCCCATGAAAGAGAGATGACGCGGGGCGACCTCGCCGATCCGCCCCCGCTCGGCCAGCTCCCGGAGCCGGTCCAGAGGCAAGGCCAGATTGGGGTCCTGGTGCATTCCGGTGTGATCAAAGGACTGGCTGCGGTGGGTGTCGATCAGGGTGGAGACGTCGGCCTCGCGCGGGATGACGCGGAAGCTGGAGTCCCCCTCGCGGATCGAGTTGTCGAACGGCTCCTGATCGGGCAGCACAAGCCCGGCGGTCGAGACCAGGGCCACCCGGCTCTCCCGGAGCGGCTTGCGCAGAGGCGCCCAGGGGACCGGATCGATCCGCCGCCAGCGGTAGGCCTTCAAGAAGATCCGGATCGGAAGGGAAAACTCGTCGATCTCGCCCATAGCGCTCCTCCAAGGCCGATCTTACCCGAGGGGTTGATTTCTTCGCATTTGAGCAATCCGGAAGAAGTTTTTATTTTGATTTGGGGCTAGGGTGGATCTCCTCACAGAGGGAGTCCACCCTCAAAAGGAGTCGAAAAGGAGATGTCGATGAAATCTGTAAGCCGTAGATCCCTGGTCCTGATGTTCGCCCTCGTCCTCGGAATGGGAGCACTCTGGGCGACTGCCTCGTTGGCCGACCGGCCGGAGAGGCAGATGTTGCCGAACAAGTCCGAGATTGGGACGGAAGTGTGCGGTTTCTCAGCGGCCCCCGAAGAAGGGGAGACCATCAAGTCGGCCACCATAGCGGGCTTGGGTGAGTTTGAGGACAAGTCCGCGGGGAACGCCACCCGGATCATGGCCCAGATCGGTGAGCGGTACCGGTCGAACAGTGGCCTGGCGACTGTTCCTTTCAAGGTCCTCTCGATCGGTGGCAAGGGTTTCGCGGAAGGGATCGGCGAAACCAACTTCTGGCTCGACGCGAGCCGTCCCGTGACGAGCGCGATCTGGGAGAAGCGGCCGGGCACGGAGTTCCCGGCGGTCCAGGAGATGCGCTTCCACTTCTTCTACACGGTCGAGGCGATGCCGGGCCGGGTCTTCCGCTCGATCAATCCCGCCCGGATGCGGAGCAACGACGTGCGGGCCTTCCCCCCTCCCCCGGGTACTGTCTACCGCCTGCTGGCGCCGGTCCAGCTCGAAGACATCAATGAGCCGGGAGTCGTCGTGGGCCAGATCCTGTCGAACCAGGTGGCCGTCCCCAAGCCGGAGGACATTCGGCCGTTCAACCGGGATCTGAACTGAACGTAGTCGCCGGCGGGACATGCCACCACGGCCTCAGAGCCCTCCTGTCTTGAAGATGGAGCGCCGCATGGCGGCGCTCTTTCTTCTGGCTTTGGCCCTGATCGTCTGGCAGGCGTTGCGGACGGAGCCCGTGCCGCAGCCCGCCTTCGAGATCGCGACCAAGGCTGGCGAACGGCTCGCGCCGGTGGCCGTGCCGTCGTGGCGCCCGCCTCTGGACCTTCCTTCAAAACCTCCCGAACGCCTCGCGCTTCTCGAAGATCGTTCCCTCGACTGGCAGGGGAGGATGGAGGGCGCATCGGACTGTAAGGTCTTCGTGCGCCTCTCCTCTGTGCACTGGGTCCAGCGTCCGGCCTCGCGCTCCCAGGTCCAGCACTGGCTCGGGGGGGAGCCCCGGGGACCCTGGCAGCTCCGCTATCTCCCCGCCGCATCCTTTCTGGATGACGCCGACGCCGACGGCGACCCGCTCGATGGCGGCGAGCTTCGGGTAGCCGGTCCCGGAGCTGAGGTCGAGGTCTTCTGTGGAGAGCCGCTTTGAAGCTGGGCACGCGGGAAGGACGTCTCCTTCTGGGCGTCGCTCTCGTCCTGGGCCTGCTGGGCGTCCTCATCGCCATCCGCCCGTTGCGCGAGCTGAAGATCCGTGTCAACGACCTCGACTTCCTGCCGGCCGGCAGCCCCGTGCTCGCAGCGGACCAGACGATCCGGGAGCGGTTCGGCTCGGACGAGCGGCTGATCATCGCCTTTGAAGGGGTGACCCGGAACCTGTCCAACCCGGAGTACCGGCTGGACCTGGACTTCTTCCTGAAGCAGCTCGCCCAGAGCCAGAACATCGACCAGCTCCTCTTCGACCGGCTCTACCGCCACCGCTTCCAGCAGCGGGACTCCGCCTCCGAGCCCTGGCTCCTCCACGCCCCGGACGGTCCCTGGATCGAGCGAGCCCTGGAGGTCACGGCGGTGACCGGGCAACTGGCAGCGGGGCGGTCGCGGCGTACGGTCTTCCTCGAAACGCCCGCGCTGTCCGCCTCGGGGGTGGAGAGCATCGACCGGCGCGTTTCCGAGGCCTTCGCGCGGCTCGAGGCCCGCAAGCCGGGGGAGTACCGGGTTCGCCTGATCGGCCGATATGTCGTTCTCAACGGCCTGGGCGAGGCGATCTTCGACGACCTGACGCGCCTCCTCCCCTGGTGCTTCCTGATCATCGCCGTGCTCTTCTGGGCGATCTTCCGCTCCTGGGTCCTGGTGGCGCTCGCCCTGTTCCAGTCGGGGGTGACGGTCCTCCTCACCCTGGCGATCCAGGCGCGGCTGGGGCATCCGCTCTCGCTGATGACGGCCCTGATCCCGGTGCTGATCACGGTGATCGGGATCGCCGACGAGATCCATTTCTTCGGCACCTTCCTCACCTTGCGCGCCCGGCATCCGGAGCGGCCGGCCCCGGCCCTGGCCTGGGAGACCCTGCGCGGCCTCTTCTTCCCGTGCACCGCCATCACCCTGACGACGGTGATCGGCTTCGCCTCGTTCTGGGCCACGGAGGCGCCGGCCCTCCAGGTCTTCGGTCTGATGGCTGGGATCGGTCTCGCGGTCTCCTGGCTGATCAGCGTCACGCTCGTACCGGCCGTCCTCGCCGTGGTGCCGGTCCGGACGCAACCGCGCTGGAGCCGGCGGGCTTGGAGCCCGAAGTCCGGAGGCTGGCTGCTGCGCCCGGAGGTTCTGGCCGTCCTCTCCCTGGTGCTGATCCCCGGGATCCTGCGCCTGCGCGTCGACGACGGCTGGACGCGCAACTTCCGTCCCGACCATCCGATCGTCCAGAACGTTCGCTGGTTCGAGAAGGAGTCGGTCGGCCTCTACCAGCTCGACCTGATGCTGGAGCGCGGGGATGGGCGCCGGTGGACCGAGCCGGCGGAGCTGGCCGCCCTGGAAAGGGTGCAGTGGGAGATCGACGCCCTGCCCGAGGTGACCGCCTCGGTGTCGCTGCCGGACCTGCTGCGCGACCGCGCCTGGGAGCTCGGAGACACCGCCGCATTGACCGCATCGCGGCCGCCGCTTCCCGCGACCCGCCCCGAGGCCGAGCGGCTCCTTGCCACCTACGCGCTGTTCAACGAGCAGACTTTCGTCCGGATGCTGCTCGACCGTCCGGAGACCGCCACCCGTTTGATCTTCGCCGTGGCGAGCGACGACTACCGGACGGCGACTCGCGTGCGGCAGGCGGTAGACCAGGCCGTCCGGCGGGCGTTCCCTCCGGGCGAGGTGGAGGCGAGCGTGGGCGGCAGCGCCGAGCGGGGGCGGGCGCTGATCGAGTCGATCGTCGACAACCAGGCGACCTCGGTCCTGCTGTCGCTGGGCGTCTCGCTGCTCGTCCTGGGCTTTGCCTCGGGGCATTGGGGGAGGGCGCTGCGCTGCATCGCGGCCAACGCCTGGGCCCTCTTGCTGGTGCTGGGGACCGCCGGCTGGCTCGGCCTAGACATGGGAGTCGCGTCGTCGTCGTTCCTCGCCCTGGGCGTCGGCGTCGGGCTCGACTACGGCATCCACCTGGCCTTCCACTCCGAAGGGACGGACTACGCCGCCGTCGCCCTGCGTGTCGCGGCCAACGTCCTCGTCGTGAGCGCCGGCCTGGCCGTGCTGATGCTGTCGGCCAACCCGACCATCGCCGAGCTCGGGTTCCTGATCGTCGCGAGCCTTATCGCGTCGGGGTACACGTCCCTGGTGGTCTTCGGCTTCAGCCAAGGCCGGCGGGAGGCGCTTGCCGGGGTCCCGCTGGCCCCGCCCGAAGGCCTCGGCAGCAGGTAACGCCTGCCGCATCACTCCAGTCCTCCTCTCCTGCTACAGTTCCAGAAAACGAGGAGGCTCGACATGCTCATGAAGAAGGCCGTACCGGTGTTCTTGTTGCTGTGGATGTCGGTCGTAGGACAGTCCGCCGTCGCGGAGGAGCCGAAGGCGGATGCGAGTCCTGTCCAGGACGCCGCCACCGTGCAGCGGGAGGCGATGAAGAGGCTGGATCCCTGGGTGGGGCAGTGGAAGGGATCGGGCTGGATCCTGATGGGCAGGAACGAACCGCGGCAGGACTTCACGATCACCGAGACCGTCCAGAGCAAGCTGGGCGGCAGGGTGCTGCTCGTCGAGGGAGCGGGGCGGGGGAAGGACCCGAAGACGGGCGCGGAGGTCGACGTGCACAACACCTTCGCCGTCTTCTCCTACGACGAAATCGCGAAGGTCTACCGCTTCCGTACCCACGAGGCGGCGGGGCGAGCGCTGGACGCCGAGGCCAAGCCGATCGACGGCGGTCTGGAGTGGGGGTTCCGCGACGAGACGCGAGGGGCCACGATCCGCTTCACGATCCTTCTGGACGGCAACCGCTGGCACGAGGTCGGCGAGGCCAGCATGGACGGCAAGACCTGGCACAAGTTCATGGACATGACCCTGGAGCGCCAGGGCGCGGCCCCGGCTCCCGCCGGACGATAGAGGACGGGAGCGGAGGAGCAACACGCCGTGAAGCGCAGGGACGTCATACGTCATGAACCCACTGACTTCGCCGGACTGATCAGGGAGGAAGGCGCCAAGCTTGGAGAGCTGCACGCTCAGGTGCGTCGGACCTTCCTGCGTCGGGAACATGACTCGGAGTCGCACCGGGCGTGGGACCTTGCGTGCTATGCGTTTCATTCCTACACATCAAAGATGGATTCTCATATCGAGCTTGCATGCAGGAAGCGCCGGTACGAGAGGAGAGTCCTGGAGTTCGTTGTCTCCTTTCTGGAGGTCGATCCCTGGTTTTTCCGCTCGGGGTACCTAAAGGAGATCTTTTTGACGCGCCTGAAACGGTCTGACCTCGACGAGACCGTCAAGGAGCGTCTTCGCAGGGTATTGCTCGACGCCGTCGATCGGCGGGGTACGCGGGAATTCAAGCGCTACTGCCGGCTCGCCGCCGTGATCTGGGATGATGGCCTTGTCTCATCCCTGGAAAGGGCGAGTGAGAGCACCGACGGCGCGGTCGCGAGCAGAGCCAGATTTATGCTGGGTGTGATTCATCAGAGGCGCTGGTCGGAAACGATCGCAGACCGGACAGGTTCCATGAGGAGCCAACCATGAAAGCAAGCTCGAAGACGTGATGGCGGTCTACGGCGAGCTGACCGAGATCCGGACGACGATCGAGCAGATCGAGGGGCAGCGCAAGTCCCTCGAACAGCTCAGCGCGCTCTCCACAATCCGCGTCGAGCTGATTCCCTCGGAGGGAGGCCGCCCGCTGGTCGCGGAGGGGTGGCGCCCGGGCGAGACGCTGAGGGGGAGCGTACGGACGCTGATCGCGGCGCTCCAGGGGCTCACGAACCTTGCGGTATGGCTCGTCGTCGTCGCTCTTCCCGTGGGGGGGATCCTCTTCCTTGCTTTCTGGGCGGTCGCTCGCGCCCTGCGTGCGGCCAGGTGCCGGTGGGGCGCCGCCGTTCAGCCCCCGTCGACCGCGGCGCCTTAGATCTCCTGATCAAACCGCCTCAGAATGTAGGGGGAGGCCACGCAGCAGGTAGGGACTTCGGCGAGCACCTCGTCCAACTCGCTTCTGGACGACCTCTTCAGGCCGCGGGAACCAGGAGGCCAACCTGGCAGAGGAAACAGTGCATCCGGTGCTCCGCCCGGGGCTCTCTCCCGCGCCCGGGCCGACGGCTACGCCATTACCGCCGGCGAGGGCGCCCTCTTCGAGCGGTCCGACATCCTTTCTTGACACCTCAAACTGGACCCTGAGGGGGTTGACTGGACTACTGATATCCCGTAGTTTGTCGAGGTGGACTATGAGTGGGATGCCGCGAAAGCTGCCGAGAATCGCCGCAGGCACGGCATTGATTTCGTGGATTCCATTACAGCGATCGAGGACCCGAATCGGCTCGAGCAGATCGACATCCGTTTTGAGTAGAGGGAAGAACGGATACAGGTGATCGGTAGGGCGGTCGGCAATATCCTGTTCGTCGTCACAACCCTACGTGGCGACAGGACGTACCGCATCATCTCTGCCCGGAGGGCCACGCAATATGAGCAAGACCGGTACTACGCGGGTGACCGTGAAGCCTGGTGAGGAGCCGCCTCGCGGCGAGACCGATTGGGCGCGAGTGAACGCGATGACGGACGAAGAGGTGCTGGCGGCGGCCTACTCCGATCCCGATGCCCAGCCGCTCGACCCAGAGGCGTTGGCGAAGATGCGCCGGGTCTCCCCTGTAAAGGTGTTGCGGGAGCGGCTCGGTATGACCCAGGTCGAATTTGCGAACGCCTTCAGACTGCCCGTCAGCACCCTGCGGGATTGGGAACAGCACCGCAGCGTTCCCGATGCGCCGGCTCGCGCTTTGCTTCAAGCGATCGAGCGTGAGCCCGAGACAATGCGGCGGCTGTTATCTAAGGCGGCCTGAGAGGTTTCTCGAAGGCCAGCCTCGGGCGACGCTCACCTCTTCGGAGCCGAGTCGGTGTCGCCTCCCGGGGCTCTGGCCTCAGCAGCAGGTGATGCCGGCGGTGCACCGGCCACCGGGCCGCAATCAGCATCCTTAGGGGCTTGCAGACCAAGTCCCTGAGGCATTGGTGCCTCGGCTGGCCGAAGTCCTTCAAGGAATAGCGCACGGAGCATCCAAGGATGAGCAGTGCTCGGCTCTTCCCCCGTAAGAGGGTGTTTGGGAAGTCCCGGAAGACGTGCTAAAATGCGTCTATGGGATACCCGAGCGACATGA
>JBKKAU010000749.1:0-5467 GCA_046714475.1 Thermoanaerobaculia bacterium | reverse complement strand
AGACCCTTGGTAGTCACAATCTGTGACCACCTCAGTCGACGCGCAGCACCGCCAGGAAGGCCTCCTGGGGGATGTCGACGCGGCCGACGCGCTTCATGCGCTTCTTGCCCTCTTTCTGCTTCTCGATTAGCTTGCGCTTGCGGGTGATGTCGCCGCCGTAGCACTTGGCGTTGACGTTCTTGGAGATCGCCCGCACCGTCTCGCGGGCGATGACCCGCGAGCCGATCGCCGCCTGCAGCACCACCTCGAAGAGCTGGCGCGGGATCAGCTCCTTCATCTTCTCGACCAGCACCTTGCCGCGCACGTACGCCTTGTCGCGGTGGACGATCAGCGACAGGGCGTCGACCGGATCGCCGTTGACCAGGATGTCGAGCTTGGCCAGCTCGCTCCGGCGGTAGCCGCTCATCTGGTAGTCGAACGAGGCGTAGCCGCGCGACACCGACTTCAAGCGGTCGTAGAAGTCGTGGATCACCTCGGCGAGCGGGAAGTCGTACTCGATCAGCACGCGGTCGGTGGTCAGGTACTGGAGGCTCCGCTGCTCGCCCCGGCGCTCCTCGGCAAGGCCCAGGATGGCGCCCACGTACTCCGAGCGGCTGATGATCGTCGCCTGGATGTAGGGCTCCTCCAGGAAGTCGAGCCGCCCCGGGTCCGGGAGCTTGGACGGGCTGTCGATCTCGGCCGAGCGGCCGTCGGTGGTATGGGCGCGGTAGCGCACCCCTGGCGCCGTGGTGATCAGGTCGAGGTCGAACTCGCGCTCCAGCCGCGCCTGGATGATCTCCATGTGGAGCAGCCCCAGGAAGCCGCAGCGGAACCCGAAGCCGAGCGCCCCCGAGCTCTCCGGCTCGAAGGAAAACGAGGCGTCGTTCAGCCGCAGCTTCTCGACCGCGTCGCGCAGGTCCTCGTAGTCGTCGGCCGATACCGGGTAGAGCCCGGCGAAGACCACCGGCTTGACCTCCTGGAAACCCGGGTAGGGGGTCGCCGTCGGCCTGGAGGCATGGGTGACCGTGTCGCCGATCTGCGCCTGGATCAGGTCCTTGATGCCGGCGAAGAAAAAACCGGCCTCGCCGACCGACAACGAGTCGACCGGCGCCGGCTTGGGCGTGAAGATCCCCAGCTCGTCGATCTCGTAAGAGCGCTTGGACGACATGAACACGATCTTGTCGCCTTTGCGCAGCGTGCCCTCGACCACCCGCATCATGCAGGCGACGCCGCGGTAGGGGTCGTACCAGGAGTCGAACAGCAGCGCCTTGAGCGGCGCGTCCGGGTCGCCCTGGGGGGGCGGGACGTCGCGCACGACGCGCTCCAGCACCTCCTCGATCCCGATCCCGGCCTTGGCCGAGGTCAGCACGGCGTCGTGGGCGTCGAGGCCGATGACGTTCTCGATCTGCTCCTTGACGCGGTCGGGGTCGGCCGCGGGCAGGTCGATCTTGTTGATCACCGGGATCATCGTCAGGTTGCCGTTGATCGCCAGGTAGGCGTTGGCGAGGGTCTGGGCCTCGACCCCCTGGGCGGCGTCGACCACCAGCAGCGCCCCCTCGCAGGCGGCGAGGCTGCGCGATACCTCGTAGGCGAAATCGACGTGCCCGGGGGTGTCGATCAGGTTGAGCTGGTAGGCCTCGCCGTCCCTTGCGCGATAGGGGAGACGCACGGCGCGGGCCTTGATGGTGATCCCGCGCTCGCGCTCCAGGTCCATGTCGTCGAGCACCTGCTCGGTCATCTCCCGGCCGGACAGCGCCCCGGTCCGCTCCAGGATGCGGTCGGCGAGGGTCGACTTGCCGTGGTCGATATGGGCGATGATCGAGAAGTTGCGGATACGCTCGTGCGGTCTCATGTCCCTACCTTGTACGGTTTGAAATGGGTACGGCCGGAAGGAATCCGGCCGTAGTCTACCAGGACGGTTGGAAGGGCCGGGGTATTCCCGCGGGCCTCCCTGGACGAAAAGGACAGCAGGGACTTCAAGGACTCCAAGGACTCCAAGGACCAGAAACCCCGGAGCCCTTGTCGTCCTTGAAGTCCTTTTCGTCCTTGCTCCCTAGGCCGCGGCCCGTTCCCGCTCGGGCTCCGGCTCCTCCGCGGCGGGCTCGGGCTTCCTCTCGGGGGCGGTGGTGATCAGCGCGACGCCGGTGAGGATCACGGCGGCGGCCTGGAGCATCCCCGCCGTCAGCGGCTCGCCCGCGAACGCCCAGCCCAGCAGCACCGCCACGACCGGGTTGACATAGGCATGGGTCGAGACCAGGACGGGCGAGGCCGTCCGCATCAACCAGGAGTAGGAGGTGAAGGCGATCAGGCCGCCGACCACCAGGTAGCCGGTCGCCAGCAGCGACTTGAGCGAGACCTCCGCCAGGTCCACGCGCGCCGGCTCGCCGGCCAGGGCCGAGACCCCCAGGAGCAGCACCCCGCCCCACAGCATCTGCATGCCGGTCGTCAGCAGGGTCGACTCGGGCAGCGGCGCGCGCCGGCCGTAGAGCGAGCCCCAGGCCCAGGTGAGGGAAGAGAAGATCAGGACGGCCGCCCCCAGCGGGTCGATGCCCTCGCCCCCCGGCCGGACCAGCAGGGTCAAGCCGGCGAGCCCCAGCCCCAGGCCGAACGCCACCCGCAGGCCCGGCCTGGCGCCGCCGGGGCGCAGCCAGAGCAGGCCCACGATCCAGAGCGGCTCGGTCGCCACCAGCAGCGCCGCCAGACCCGAATCGACCCGCTGCTCCGCCCAGACCACGCCGCCGTTGCCGACCAGCAGCAGACAGGCGCCGACGATCGCGGCCGAACGCCAGTGGACCGGAGACGGGCGCGCCGCGCCGCGCCAGCGCGCCCAGCCGTAGAGCAGCAGGCCGGAGACCACGAAGCGCACCCCCGCCATGCCGAACGGCGGCAGCGTCTCGATGGCGAAACGGATCCCCAGATAGGTGGATCCCCAGATGACGTAGACGGCGGCCAGCGCGAGGGCGATCCGCAGCCCCCGGCCCTTCGCCCTTTCAGACTGGATGAACCTTGTCATGACGCACCTCTTCCTCGATGGCCTCCAGAGGGAGCTGGCCGCTCTCCCGCACCGTCTCGAGCACGATCGTCGTCCGCGTGCGCAGCGGCCCGATGGCCGCCATCCGCTCCCGCAGCATCCTGCCCAGGCTCCTCGCGTCCGGCGCCCGGACCTTGAGCAGGAAGCAGTCCTCGCCCGCGATGTGGTGGACCTCCTGCACCTCGGGGATCTCGGCCAGCCGCTCGGCCGTCTTGAGCTCGCCCGTGACGTCGTTCGAGCCGACGAAGACGAAAGCCGTCAGGTGATAGCCGAGCGCCACCGGATCGATCCGTGCCTCATACCCCTGGATCACCCCGCTCGCCTCCAGGCGGCGGATGCGCTCCAGGATGGCGGACGGCGCCATGCCGAGCTGCCGGGAGATCTCCGCGTTGGAGGTCCGGGCGTTCTGCTGAAGGATCTTCAGGATCTCGCGGTCTTTGTCGTCGATCATTCGGCCAGTCTCCCTCAGCACCGATGATACTCCCCTAACAGGAACGATGCAAGAAGAAGTTCCCCTCACATGGCAATCTGCCGAACATCGTTCTCCCAGCAGCCTGAACGGCCGCAGGTTCAACGGCGGGTCAGATCGGGATCCGGCTCTCGGCCTCGGCCTCGAACGGGTCGTCGGCGAGGCCGCGGCGGTGCCGGAGCAGGGCGGCGTGGGCGATCATAGCGGCGTTGTCGCCGCTGTAGGCCAGGGGGACGAGCCGGAGCGCGACGCCGCGCGCCTCGGCCCAGGCGGGGAGCTCGCGCCGCAGCAGCCGGATGGCTGCGACGCCGCCGGAGACGGCGAGCAGCCCGATCGGCCGCCGCTCGTGGAGCCGCTCCAGGCGGTCGATCACCTGAGCGACGGTGGCGGCGCGGAAGCCGGCGAGCAGGTCGAAAACCTCCGGCGGCGGCTCCTGCTGGCTGAGATCACCAAGGTCGATCGGTCCCAGCCGCCGCTCCAGCGCCTCGATCGCCTGCAGCGCCTGGCTCTTCAGCCCCGAGTAGGAGACGTCGAGCGAGTCGCCGCAAGTAGGGGTGGGGAAGCGGTGCGCGGCCGCCTCGCCGCGCTCGGCCAGCTCGTCGACGCGCGGCCCCTGGGGATAGGGGAGGCCGAGGCGCTTGCCGACCTTGTCGAAGACCTCGCCCATGGCGTCGTCGCGGGTCTCGGCCAGGGTCTCGATCCGCCCCTCCTCGACCGCGAACAGCGAGCTGTGGCCGCCCGAGAGCACCAGCCCGACGAAGCGCGCGGGCGGCGGGTCAGCCGGGCCGCCGGCGGCGGCGAGGAACGGCGAGAAGAGGTGCCCTTCCAGGTGGTGGAGGGCATGGAACGGCCGCCTCAGGCCGTAGGCCACCGCCTTGCCGATCGACAACCCGACGAGCAGGGCGCCGACCAGGCCGGGGCCGCGGGTCGCCGCCACCACGTCGACGTCGGCGAGCGCGGCGCCCGCCCGCGCCAGGGCCTCGCGGCTGACCGGCGGCCAGTTGGCGAGGTGCTCGCGCGAGGCGATCTCCGGCACCACGCCGCCGTACGGCCGGTGCGCGGCGAGCTGGCTGGAGACGACGGAGGAGAGCACGCGGCCTTCGCCGTCGAGCACGGCGCAGGCGGTGTCGTCGCAGGAGGTCTCGATGCCGAGGACGAGAGGACGGCTCACGCGGTCAGTCTAGCTTCCCGTCCCCAAAAGGAAAGACCCTGCCGGAGCAGGGTCCTTCCCCAAGGGCGGAAGCGGACGGCGGACTAGCCGCCGGTCGTCTCGCCGGTCGTTCCGCCGGTCTGGGCGCCCTCGGAGCCCTCGGCCCGGGGGATGTTGATCGGCTCGTAGACCGGGATCTCGAAAGCGAGCGTGCCGTGGCAGTGCTCCTTCCACTCGTCGGTCACGTTGTCGAAGATGATGTTCTCGTCCTTGAAGATCCCGTCGGTGACGACGTAGTTCTCCTGGAGGTACAGGATCGAGTCGTCGTCGAGCTGGCGGTCGACCTCGACCTCCTTGCCGTTGACTTCCTTCTTCTCCTTGCGCACATTGGCGGCGTTCTCGGACCAGCCCGGGTACTCCCGGAACTGCTTGGCCAGGTACGCCTTGCAATACTTGCCCATCTCGGCCATCTTAGTTCTCCTACCCTGAGGATTCGAGTATCCGTAGATTGACGGCGAACCGCCGGCGCTTCAGCCTTTCCCGCCGGCAGAGGCCTATTCTCCGCAAAGCGGTGTCCCGACGGAAGGCGAGCTGCCTGTCCACAGGTACTAGTGCGCCGAAACCCCAAGGCGGGACACCGCTGCTACACTAGCGCAACTCGCGGCCCCGAAGGCGGCGCTCCGGCCCGCCGTCCAACCCCGAGCTTACACCCTTCGGGACCCCAGGACCCAGAGAATGCCCTTGCGCTTCGCTATCAACGGCTTCGGCCGTGTCGGCCGCGCCCTGCTGCGCGCCGCGGCCGCGCGGCCGGCCCTCGAGCTGGCCGCCGTCAACGACG
>JBKKAU010000748.1:0-7229 GCA_046714475.1 Thermoanaerobaculia bacterium | reverse complement strand
GGGTAGGTCTACGCTGCGTCTTCATATCAGATACCGGCGCCCCTCGTCGTTCGCATACATGTCTGTAAGGTAAATTGTATCGCATCCAGAGATCGTCGGGGGCGGGGAGTTGTGTCCTCAGGGGGAGGTCGGATTCTCTCGAAAGTGTCCTTGACAGAAGGACACCTTGTCGATCGTGGTAGAGAACCATGCCGCTGCGTGCAGCCGGCCTATGAGTGGCTGTTGGCCGAACCGCGAGACGGATCCTGAGCCCCGCCTCGGCTGTCCAAGCTAGCTGCTGTTCTGTGGGAGATTCAGATGGTGCCCAGGGGCGGAATTGAACCACCGACACCATGATTTTCAGTCATGTGCTCTACCAACTGAGCTACCTGGGCATGGGACCGGGCGGTCCCGAGGACGGCAGATTGTGCCAGGGAGGGACGGCGGAGTCAAGAGCCGGGGTGCTCCTTGGGGGAACCCTTCTCCACCACGGAACGGACCGCCCCCTCCTCCTCCACCATCTCGAGCAGCCGGTGGCCGGCGCGCTCGCACCAGACGGGCATGTCTTCCAGGATCGTCGGGTCGTCGCCCAGGACCTCCAGGACGTCCCCGGGCCGGAGCTTCCTCATCTCCCGGGCGGAGAGCAGGATCGGCAGGGGACAGAAGGTGCCGGTGACGTCGAGGCGGTGGCGGGCGTTGGACAACGACAGCTCCTTGGGGCTCAGCGGCGAGGCGTCCATTTGCCTGTACAATACGACGCAAATGCTGCAACGAGTATCTCTTGCCCTGCGGCTCGCCGCGCTGGCGGCGCTCTTGGGCGATGCCTCCCCCGCCGCCGCGTGGACCCCTTCGACCCAGACCACCATCGCCCGTGAGGCGGCGCGGCTCGCCCCTCCCGACCTCGCGCGGCAGATCCAGAAGCACCGCAAGGTCTTCGAGGCCGGCGCGGTGGCGCCGTTCCAGGACTCCGACCCCGCGCGGCATGCCAAGAACGCCGACGGCTCGGGGGAGCTCGACAAGGTGATCCTCGCCGAGGTCCAGGGGGCGGTCGACGCCATCCGCCAGCACCGGCCGTTCGAGGAGATCGTGCGGCGGCTCGGCGTCGTCTCCCACTATGTGGCCGACGCCAACAACCCCTTGGCCGCCTCGGCGGTCGATGCGGACGAGGGGCGGTACTTCGTCGACTATCTCCGTTACGCCGAGACCGCCGAGCCCCGCTTCCCTCTGGTCTTCTACGGCGCCCCGGCCGGGCTCGAACGGCGCGGCCTCTCGCCGCTGCTGGCCGAGACCTTCCGGCGCAGCCGCGAGGTCTACCCTCTGGTCGGCATGGAGTACCGCAGGATCGGCTTCGCCTCGGGGATCGGCCGCTTCGACGACCGCTCGACCGCCTTCGGCGTCGCCTCGGTCGCGTTCAGCCACGCCGTCACGGACGTGGTCGCCGTGTTCCGCTATATCTGGATCACGGCCGGCGGGGCGGACGCGCGCGGCAACGTGGTCCTCGACGGCCAGTCCCGCATCCTGCGCCTGCCCCGGGCCGCGCGAGCTCAGTAAGCCCCTACGGCCCTACGGGTTGACCGTCAGCACCGCGCTCTTGGCGAGGTTGTTGGCCGTCGCCCGGATCGAGGCGGAGCTCACCGCCGCGACGTCGGCCGTGGTGATCGTGAAGGTCCCGGAGGTCGAGCCGGCGGGGATGGTCAGGCTCGCAACCGCGGGCTTGGCGATGGACGGGCTCCCCGAGGAAAGCGCCACGACGATGTCCCCCGGCGCCGCCGGGCATTCCAGGGTCACGGTCCCGGTGGCGCTCGCCGGACCCGTGACCGGGTTCGGGCTGAGCGTCAGCAACCCCACCCCGATCGGCCGCACCGTCAAGGTGGCGCTTCGGCTGCTCCCCTCATAGCTCGCCGTCACCGTTCCGGTCTGGGAGGCGGCCACCGCCGATGCCGAGACCGTGAAGCTCGCGGTGGTCCCCCCGGCCGGCACCGTGACGCTCGCGGGCACCACCGCCGCCGGGTTCGCGGTGGTGAGCGGCACCACCAGCCCTCCAGCCGGGGCCTTGCCGGAGAGAGTGACCTTGCCGGTCGTCGTCTTGCAGCCGCCGGCGATCGAGGTGGAGGTCAGCGTGAGGTTGGAGACCGCGGGCGGCTGGACGGTCAGGGTCGCCTGGACCGTAGCCTGGCGGCTGGCCGAGAGGACAACCGGCGTGGCCGTCGCGACCGCCTGGGTCGAGACGGTGAAGGTCGCCGTCGACGCGCCTTGGGGTACGACGACGCTCGCGGGGACGGTCGCGACCGCGGTGTTGGCGCTCGACAGGGTTACGGAGAGGCCGCCGGCCGGCGCCGGAGCGCTCAGCTGCACGGTGCCGGTTGCGGCCTGGGTCCCCAGCACGGAGGCCGGGTTGAGGGTGACCGACACCAACGAGGGACCGCCGGCGATGTCGTCATCAGTGATGGTGACGGTGCTCAGGTAGTAGGGCGCGACCTGAATGGCCGGGTCCGGCAGGACGTTGAGCACCGCGGTCTCCGGCCCCTCGACCTCGAAGTCGTCGACCGCCGACAGGGTGACCGCGACCCGATCGTAGTTGGCGGGGAAGGTCACCGTCACCGGCACCCCCGTGTAGTCGGCTCCTTGATCGGCCGTGCCCGAGGGGACCAGCTCGACCGTCAGCGGGTTGGTCACGCTCCCCGTCCGCCAGAGGAGGAAGGACCCCCGGTCGACGCCGCGCTCGGCGGCCTGGAGGTCCGTCACCGCCACCGAGACGACCGGCTTCGCCGGGTCGAGGTCGGTGTCCTCGATCGCCACGCTGGCCGTCCCGGGGGAGACCACCGAGTAGGACGGGGACGCCCCCAGGGTGAGGATGACCGTCTCCGCCGTTTCCAGGTCCCCATCATCCAGAGGGGCAACGGCGACCGCGACCGAGGTCTGACCGGCCGGGATCGTCGCCGAGCCGGAGAGCGCCGCGTAGTCGGCGCCGTTCGCCGCCGTGCCGGAGAGGGTGTAGGTCACCGTCAGGTTGGTGGCGATGTCGCCGTCCCGGGTGATCGTGAGGACGCCGCCGTTCGGGGCCGTCTCCGAGGCCAGCGCGTCCGTCGCCGTCACCCGGACCGCCGGCAGGCCGGGGGTGCTCTCGTCCGCCGCCGGCTCGGAGACGCTCACCGCTTGGGCGGCCCCGCTCGGGTTCCCCTCCACGAGCACATCGTCCAGGAAGTCGTAGACGGGCTGATAGGTCACCGCCTGCGTGAACAGGCTCCCCCCATGACCGGCGTTCGCCACCGGGATGAAGGTGACGGGCACCCCGGCCGCCTCCAGCGCGTCCACCAGGATCTGGCTCTGGTTGAACGGGATGGTCTTGTCGACGGCGCCGTGCATCACCAGGAACGGCGGATCGTCCGGCGTGACGTAGGTGATGGGGTTGGCCGTCGCGACCAATTCCGGCCTCTGCTGGATCGCCCCGCCGACCAGACGGCTCTCGTCCGACCCGGCGAGGTCGTGGTTGATGGTCGAGGGATAGAAACGCATCCACAGGAAGTCGGTGGCTCCATACCAGTGGACGACCGCCTGCACCCCGCTGGAGAGGCCGGCGTTGCCGGAGCCTTCGAGGTCGACCGCCGCGTTGCCGATCCGGATGTTGGAGACGCCGCCGGCCGTGCCCAGCATCGAGGCGAGGTGGGCGCCGGCCGAGGCCCCCCAGGCGGCGAACCGGTCCGGGTCCAGGTTGTAGGTCGAGGCGTTGGCCCGCAGCCAGCGGACCGCGGTCTTGCAGTCCTGGATCTGCGCCGGCCAGAGGGCGGTCGTGGTCAGCCGGTAGTCGAGGCTGGCGACGGCATAGCCGCGGGAGCAGAGGTCCGAGACATAGGTCGGGATCGGCAGGCGGCTGCCGCTCTTCCAGCCGCCGCCGTGGACCCAGATCACCACCGGAGCAGGTGACGTGGCGCCCGACGGCACCAGGAGCTCGAGCTTGAGCTCCTGGGTCACACCGTTCTTGTCCACATAGGTGGCGTAGGTCAGGCCCGTGTACGTCTGACACGTCTGCGCGACGGACTCCAAGGGCAGGAGGACGGCGAACGCCAGGAGGGCGAGAACGACGAGCGGGGAACGACGGCCTACCATGCAGCACCTGCCTTGAAGCTGAACGTTCGGGGATCCCCGGCGAGCGGCGCCGGCGCCTCTCTCGTTGCAGGAGGGGTGCCAACCGTTGCGCTATAGTTCGCCCCCGTCAAGTGTGCGGGATGCCCCGCCGAACGCGAACCGTCTCACGATCCCATTTTCGAGGAGCGTCCATGCAGCCGGCACGCCGTGCTCTCGTTTCCGTGTTCGACAAGCAGGGCCTGGAAGACCTCGTGCGTGGCCTCGCGCGGCTGGGCTTCGAGATCGTCTCGACCGGCGGCACGTTGAAATTCCTGGAAGAGAAGGGGCTCCCGGTGGTAGCCGTTTCCCAGGTCACCGGCTTCCCCGAGATCCTGGACGGCCGGGTCAAGACCCTCCACCCCCGTATCCACGGCGGCATCCTCGCCAACCGCTCGGTGCCGGCGCACGCGGCCCAGCTCCAGGAGCACGGGATCACGCCGATCGACCTCGTGGTGGTCAACCTCTACCCTTTCCGGCAGACCGCCGCCACTCCGGGCGCCTCGTTCGGGGACGTCATCGAGATGATCGACGTCGGCGGCCCGGCCATGGTCCGCGCCGCGGCCAAGAACCTCCACGGCGTCGCGGTGGTGGTCGATCCCGGCGATTACGCGGAGGTCCTGGCCGCCCTGGAGCAGGGCGGGAGCGTTGTCCCGGAGGATCTCCGCCGGCGTCTGGCCGCCAAGGCCTTCCGCCACACCGCGGGCTACGACGCGGCGATCGCCGCGTGGCTCGACCGCCAGAACTATCCCGGGTCACCGGAGGTGTTCCCTCCCCGGCTCACCCTGGAGCTGGAGCGCGAGATGGAGCTGCGCTACGGCGAGAACCCGCACCAGGGCTCGGCGGTCTACCGCACCGTCGCCCCGGCGGACAGCGGCGGGGTGCTCGGCGGGTTTAAGCAGCTCCAGGGCAAGGAGCTGTCCTGGAACAACCTGCTCGACGCCGACGCGGCGCGCAAGATGGCGGCGCTGTTCGACGAGCCCGCCGTGGTGATCGTCAAGCACAACAACCCCTGCGGCATCGGCCGGGGCGCCGACCTGACCGAGGCCTATCGGCGGGCGCTGGCGACCGACCCGGTGTCGGCCTTCGGCTCGATCATCGCCGTGAACCGCCCGGCGGACGGCGCGCTCGCCGAGGCGCTGGCCGACCTGTTCGTCGAGGTGCTGCTCGCCCCCGGCCTCGACGAGGAGGCGCGCGCCCGCTTCGGCGCCAAGAAGAACCTCCGCCTGCTCGACTGCCCCCTCTACCGTCCTTCCAGAGAAGAGGTCGAGCTGCGGCCGATCGCCGGCGGCTTCCTGGCCCAGCCGCCGGACGCCTTCCCGGACGACTCCGCCGGCTGGACCTGCCCGACCCGCCGGCAGCCCACCACCGAAGAGCGGCGCGCCCTGGAGCTTGCCTGGAGGGTGGTGCGCTACGTGAAGTCGAACGCCATCGTGCTCGCCAACGGCGACCAGACCGTGGGGATCGGCGCCGGCCAGATGAGCCGGGTCGACTCCTGTCACCTCGCGGTCCGCAAGGCGCAGCTCGTCCAGCTCCCCATCGCCGGCACCGCCGCCGCCTCGGACGCCTTCTTCCCTTTCCGCGACGGGCTGGACGTCCTGGCCGAAGCCGGCGTCACCGCGGTGGTCCAGCCCGGCGGCAGCAAGCGCGACGACGAGATCATCGCCGCCGCCGACGGGCACGGCATCGCCATGCTGTTTACGGGTACGCGGCATTTCCGCCACTGAGGCTCCCGGGAAGCTTCTCTCCCTCCTCCCTGTTTTGATGCGGGAGAGCCCATGAGAGAAGATGAAGGATGAACCGACCATGAAGACGAAGAGCATCTTATACATAGCCCTCGCCCTGAGCTTCCTGGGGCTGCTTCCGGCCGCGGCGCAGGACGACCCCTGGGCGTTGCTCCAGGGCGTTCGCCAGAGCCTGGTCGAGGCCGGCCCCACCGGGGCGGCGTTCACCCAGACGTACGTGCCCGCGGGCTTCACCTCGGGCGAGAAGGAGTCCGGGCGGCTCGCCCTGGCCCTGCCCGACTGCCTGCGGTGGGACTATCAGGAGCCCTATCCCAAGAGCTTCCTCCTCTGCGGCGGCATCGCCCACTCCTGGAACCAGGAGGACGGCACCGGCCGGCGCTACCGGATCGACCGCAAGAACGAGCCCGGGCTCGACCTGCTGCTGCTCGGCGTCGACGACCTCAAGCGCCGCTATACGGCGACCCGCAAGATGGTCGACGGCGGCAGGGTCCAGATCGCCCTCTCTCCCAAGACGCGGGTCGAGGAGCTGACCGACGCGGTCCTCACGGTCGATCCCGCGAGCCAGCGCCTCGTCGAGGTCGCCTATCATGACCGGGAGCGTAACCTGACGCGCTTCCAGATCACCAACTACCGGTCTCTTCCCAAGCAGGGGCAGTTCTCGCCGCCGCGCGGCATCCGGTGGGAAGAGGCGACGAAGTAGGCCCTGTCCTCTATAATGCCGCTTCGAGCTGGAGCGAGATCACGTCGTCTGGAGTCGCCGAATAACCATGGCTGCTGAGAATTCGTTCGATATCGTCTCGACCGTGGACTTCCAGGAGGTCCGCAACGCGGTCGGCCAAGCGGAAAAAGAGATCGGCAACCGCTACGACCTCAAGAAGGCGGCGGCGGAGCTGGCGCTCGAAGGCGAGGAGATCGTCCTCGGCGCGGCCGACGAGTTCTCGCTCGGCCAAGCGCTGGAGGTGGTCAAAACGAAGCTGGTGCGCCGCAACGTCAACCTCAAGTCGCTCCGTTACGGCAAGATCGAGCCGGCGAGCGGCGGCCGGGCGCGCCAGAAGATCACGCTGCAGCAAGGCATCCCCCAGGAGACCGCCAAGAAGCTGGTCGCCGAGATCAAGACCCGCAAGCTCAAGGTCCAGGCCGCCATCCAGGGCGACACGGTACGCGTTTCCGGTAAGAACCGCGACGACCTGCAGACCGTCATCGCCCTGTTGAAGGAGCTGGACCTGGACGTCCCACTCACCTTTACCAACTACCGCTCGACGTGAGAAACCTACAAGCAAGAGCCCTTTCGCTCGTCATCGCCTTACTCCTCGTGGCGCTGCCCGCCCAGCCGGCAGCCCCCCCCCCCAATGGCCACGGCGCCAAGGTCCAGGTAACCCGCCA